>NZ_FMTR01000009.1:0-214715 GCF_900100135.1 Pseudomonas sp. NFACC05-1
TGCGTTCCTACTACCTGGACCGCGGCTACATCAACATGGACATCGCCTCGACCCAGGTGTCCATCACCCCGGACAAGAAGCACGTCTACATTACCGTCAACGTCAACGAAGGCGAGAAATACACCGTTCGTGACGTCAAGCTCAGCGGCGACCTGAAAGTGCCTGAAGACCAGGTCAAGTCGCTGCTGCTGGTGCAGAAGGGCCAGGTGTTCTCGCGCAAGCTGATGACCACCACCTCCGAGCTGATCACCCGCCGCCTGGGTAACGAGGGTTACACCTTCGCCAACGTCAACGGCGTGCCACAGCCGCATGATGAAGACCATACCGTCGACATCACCTTCGCCGTGGACCCGGGCAAGCGCGCCTACGTCAACCGCATCAACTTCCGTGGCAACACCAAGTCCGAGGACGAAGTGCTGCGCCGTGAAATGCGCCAGATGGAAGGCGGCTGGGCCTCGACCTACCTGATCGACCAGTCCAAGACCCGCCTGGAGCGCCTGGGTTTCTTCAAGGAAGTCAACGTCGAGACCCCGGCAGTGCCCGGTGTCGATGACCAGGTGGATGTGAACTACAGCGTCGAAGAGCAGGCTTCCGGCTCGATCACTGCCAGCGTCGGTTTTGCCCAGAGTGCCGGTCTGATCCTCGGTGGCTCGATCACCCAGAACAACTTCCTGGGTACCGGTAACAAGGTCAGCATCGGTTTGACTCGCAGTGAGTACCAGACCCGCTACAACTTCGGTTACGTGGACCCCTACTGGACCGCTGACGGCGTGAGCCTGGGCTATAACGCCTTCTACCGTACCACCGACTATGACGAGCTCGATTCCGATGTCTCCAGCTATGCAGTAGACAGCTTGGGTGCCGGCGTCAACGTGGGTTATCCAATCAGCGAGACTTCGCGGCTTACATTCGGTCTCACCGCCCAGCAGGACGAGATCAGCACTGGCCGCTATACCGTTGACGAGATCTTCGATTTCGTCGAGAAAGAAGGCGACAAGTACCTGAACTTCAAGGCGTCTGCCGGTTGGTCCGAGTCGACCCTGAACAAGGGCGTGCTGGCGACCCGTGGTCATTCCCAGAGCCTGGTCCTGGAAACGACTGTGCCGGGTAGTGACCTGTCATTCTTCAAGCTCGACTATCGTGGCCAACTGTTCCAGCCGTTGACCGACAACTACACCATGCGCCTGCACACCGAACTGGGTTATGGCGACGGCTACGGTTCGACCGATGGCCTGCCGTTCTACGAGAACTACTACGCCGGTGGTTTCAACTCGGTGCGTGGCTTCAAGGACAGTACGCTCGGGCCGCGCAGTACGCCGAGCCGGGGAGCGAGTGTCACGGGTAACACTGGTACAATCCGTGATCCGGACCAGGATCCGCTGCCATTCGGCGGTAACGTCCTCCTCCAGGGTGGCGTGGAGTTGCTTTTCCCAATGCCGTTCGTCAAGGATCAGCGCTCGCTGCGCACTTCGGTATTCTGGGACGTCGGTAACGTATTCGACTCCACATGCGAAGACACCACTACTTCTAACGGGGGCAACTCCAATACGGAGTGCAACGACATCAGCCTGAGCAACCTGGCCAGTTCCGTCGGCGTGGGCGTGACCTGGGTCACCGCGCTGGGCCCCTTGAGCTTCGCATTGGCGATGCCGATCAAGAAACCGGATGACGCTGAAACCCAAGTGTTCCAATTCTCCCTCGGCCAGACGTTCTAAGCGCCTGACCCAAGATAACGACAATGGATTTTGTAGGAGTACATCGTGCGTAAGTTGACTCAATTGGTTCTCCTGGCCACCGTGCTGGTCGCCGGTCCGGCTTTTGCCGACATGAAGATTGCCGTGCTGAATTATCAGATGGCCCTGCTGGAATCCGACGCAGCGAAGAAATACGCCGTGGATGCGGAGAAGAAATTCGGTCCGCAACTGACCAAGCTCAAGGGCCTGGAAAGCAGCGCCAAGGGCATTCAGGATCGTCTGGTAGCCGGTGGCGACAAGATGGCCCAGGGCGAGCGTGAGCGTCTGGAGCTTGAATTCAAGCAAAAGGCCCGTGACTTCCAGTTCCAGTCCAAGGAGCTGAACGAAGCGAAAGCTGTTGCCGACCGCGAAATGCTCAAGCAACTCAAGCCGAAACTCGACAGCGCCGTGGAAGAAGTCATCAAGAAAGGTGGTTTTGACCTGGTGTTCGAGCGTGGCGCAGTGATCGATGTCAAGCCTCAATACGACATCACGCGCCAGGTAATCGAGCGCATGAATCAGCTGAAGTAATCCATGACAGCGACTATCAAGCTCGGCCAGTTGGCCGAGTTCCTCGGCGCCACCCTGCGTGGCGACCCGGAGAAGGCAATTACTGGGCTAGCCACTTTGCAAGAGGCTGGCCCAGCTCAGTTGAGCTTTCTGGCAAATCCTCAGTATCGCAAGTATCTGGCCGATAGCCGGGCCGCCGCGCTGTTGCTCAAGGCCGCTGATGCCGAAGGGTTTGCCGGCGATGCCCTGATCGTGCCCGATCCGTACCTGGCGTATGCGCGAATTTCCCATCTGTTCGATCCCAAGCCCAAGTCGGCTGCTGGTATTCATCCCAGCGCGGTGATCGCGGCGGATGCCGTGGTCGATCCCACGGCCAGCGTCGGTCCGTTCGTGGTCATCGAAAGCGCGGCCCGCATTGGTGCGGGTGTCACGCTGGGTGCCCATTGTGTCATTGGCGCACGCAGCGAGATCGGTGAAGGTGGCTGGCTGGCCCCACGGGTCACCCTGTACCACGATGTCCGCATCGGCAAGCGCGTGGTGATTCAATCCGGCGCGGTGTTGGGCGGCGAAGGCTTCGGTTTCGCCAACGAGAAAGGCATCTGGCAGAAGATCGCCCAGATCGGTGGCGTCACCATTGGCGATGACGTGGAGATCGGCGTCAACACCGCGATCGACCGCGGCGCCCTGGCCGACACGGTCATCGGCAATGGCGTCAAGCTCGACAACCAGATCCAGATCGCCCACAACGTCCAGGTCGGTGATCACACCGCCATGGCCGCCTGCGTGGGCATCTCCGGCAGCACCAAGATCGGCAAGCATTGCATGCTCGCCGGTGGCGTGGGGCTGGTGGGCCATATCGATATCTGTGACAACGTGTTCCTGACCGGGATGACCATGGTGACCCACTCGATTACCGAACCGGGTGCCTATTCTTCCGGTACGGCCATGCAGCCGGCAGCCGAATGGCGCAAGAGCGCGGCGCGTATCCGCCAGCTCGACGACATCGCGCGGCGCCTCAAGCAGGTGGAAAAGCGTGTAGGGGACGTGACCCCTGGCGGTAATGCTTCATCAGATGGCTGATACCATTTCCATATCAAGTGTGCACAGCCGTTAGGGCATCTTGATTTGCTAGCGGAGTGCGCGTCACTCGTGCGCTCCCAATCTTTACATAGGCTTCCCCCCGAAATGATGGACATCAACGAGATTCGCGAATACCTGCCTCACCGTTACCCGTTCCTGCTGGTGGATCGGGTGGTGGACCTGGACGTTGAAGGCAAGCGCATTCGCGCCTATAAGAATGTCAGCATCAACGAGCCGTTCTTCAATGGTCACTTCCCCGCGCATCCAATCATGCCGGGCGTATTGATCATCGAGGCGATGGCCCAGGCTGCCGGGATCCTTGGTTTCAAAATGCTCGACGTAAAGCCTGCCGACGGCACGCTCTATTACTTCGTCGGCTCCGACAAGCTGCGCTTCCGCCAGCCGGTCACCCCGGGCGATCAGTTGATCCTCGAAGCCAAGTTCATCAGTTGCAAGCGCCAGATCTGGAAATTCGAATGCCAGGCTTCGGTCGACGGCAAGCCAGTCTGCTCCGCTGAAATCATCTGTGCGGAACGCAAGCTATGAGTTTGATTGACCCTCGCGCAATCATCGATCCGACGGCCGTTTTGGCCGCCGATGTCGAGGTCGGCCCGTGGTCGATTGTCGGCGCAGGTGTGGAAATTGGCGAGGGTACGGTGATCGGTCCCCACGTAATTCTCAAGGGACCGACCCGGATTGGTCGGCACAATCGCATCTACCAGTTTTCTTCGGTAGGCGAGGACACGCCCGATCTCAAGTACAAAGGTGAAGAAACCCGTCTGGTCATCGGCGATCACAACGTGATCCGCGAAGGTGTGACGATTCACCGTGGCACCGTTCAGGATCGTTCCGAAACGACCCTGGGCGACCATAACCTGATCATGGCCTATGCGCACATCGGCCATGACAGCGTGATTGGCAACCATTGCATCCTGGTCAACAACACCGCCCTGGCCGGCCATGTGCACGTGGACGATTGGGCGATCCTGTCCGGGTTCACCCTGGTGCACCAGTATTGCCATATCGGCGCCCACAGTTTCTCTGGCATGGGCACTGCCATCGGCAAGGACGTCCCGGCCTATGTCACGGTGTTCGGCAACCCGGCCGAAGCCCGCAGCATGAACTTCGAAGGCATGCGTCGGCGTGGTTTCAGCGAAGAGGCGATCACGGCACTGCGTCGCGCCTACAAGGTCGTGTATCGCCAGGGCCTGACGGTCGAACAGGCACTCGCCGAACTGGCCGAGGCTTCAGCGCAACACCCGGAAGTGGCGATCTTCCGCGATTCCATACAGTCTTCGACCCGCGGCATCACTCGCTGACCATGGCTAATTTGCGTATTGCACTGGTGGCGGGAGAGGCTTCCGGTGACATTCTGGGCGCCGGTCTGATGCGCGCGCTCAAGGCGCAGCACCCCGCTGTCGAATTCATTGGTGTTGGTGGGCCGTTGATGGAGGCCGAGGGGCTGACGTCCTATTTCCCGATGGAACGCCTGTCGGTGATGGGCCTGGTGGAAGTACTCGGTCGCCTGCGTGAGCTGCTGGCCCGGCGCAAGAAGCTGATCCAGACCCTGATCGATGAAAAACCGGATGTGTTCATCGGCATCGATGCGCCGGATTTCACCCTCAATATCGAACTCAAGCTACGTCAGGCCGGTGTCAAGACCGTGCATTACGTCAGTCCATCGGTCTGGGCCTGGCGGCAGAAGCGGGTGCTGAAGATTCGCGAAGGTTGCGACCTGATGCTGACGCTGCTGCCGTTCGAAGCCCGGTTCTATGAAGAGAAGGGCGTGCCGGTTCGATTTGTCGGGCACACCCTGGCCGATACCATTCCCCTGCAAGCCGACCGCGATGCGGCCCGCCAGGCGTTGGGCCTGCCCGAGGGCCCCCTGGTGGCCTTGATGCCCGGCAGCCGGGGCGGCGAAGTGAGTCGCCTGGGTGGGCTGTTTTTCGACGCCGCCGAGCGCCTTCGGGCGCTGCGTCCCGGTGTACGTTTTGTCCTGCCGTGTGCCAGTGCGCAGCGTCGCGCGCAGTTGGAGGCGTTGCTGGTTGGTCGCGATTTGCCGGTGACGCTGCTCGACGGTCGTTCCCACGAAGCGTTGGCGGCCTGCGATGCCGTGTTGATTGCCTCCGGCACTGCTACCCTTGAAGCGCTGCTGTATAAACGCCCGATGGTGGTCGCCTATCGCCTGGCGCCGCTGACGTTCTGGATTCTCAAGCGCATGGTCAAGAGCCCTTACGTGTCCTTGCCGAACCTGTTGGCCCAGCGCTTGTTGGTGCCGGAGCTGTTGCAGGACGAGGCGACCGCCGAGGCGCTGGCCACCACGCTGTCGCCCTTGATCGACGGCGGCGAGGAGCAGACCCGAGGCTTTGACGAAATCCACCGTACCTTGCGTCGTGATGCTTCCAACCAGGCGGCTGACGCGGTACTGACCCTGATTGGCGCAAAACCATGAGCAACTCAAAGCTACAGATGGGCCTGGACTTCAACCTGGTCGCCGAAGTGGAAGAACTGGTGGCTGGTGTCGATGAAGTGGGGCGTGGCCCGTTGTGCGGCGCGGTGGTGACGGCGGCGGTGATTCTCGACCCGAAGCGGCCGATCCTGGGCCTCAACGATTCGAAGAAACTCACTGAAGCCCGTCGCGAAAAGCTCTACGACGAGATCTGCGAGAAAGCCCTGAGCTGGTGCATCGCCCGGGCCGAAGTGGAAGAAATCGATGAACTCAATATCCTGCACGCCACCATGCTTGCCATGCAGCGTGCCGTGCAGGGCCTGCACATCACGCCGAAACTGGCGATGATCGATGGTAATCGCTGCCCGAAACTGTCGATGCGCGCCGAAGCGGTGATCCAGGGCGACGCCAAGGTGCCGGCCATCGCGGCGGCCTCGATTCTGGCGAAGGTCAGTCGCGACCGGGAAATGGCCGCTTTCGAATTGGTTTACCCGGGCTATGGCATCGGCGGTCACAAGGGTTACCCGACCCCCGTTCATCTGGAAGCCCTGGCGCGCCTTGGGCCGACGCCCATCCATCGGCGTTCGTTCGCCCCGGTGCGGCTGGCTTATGAAGCCCGTGAAGGGGTGATCGAAATCGAGAGATTCGCCTGATCATTGTGGCGAGGGAGCTTGCTCCCGCTTGGGTGCGAAGCGCCCATAAGAAGGGGGGGCTGCTGCGCAGCCCAGCGGGAGCAAGCTCCCTCGCCACGGATTCAATCACTTCAATGAGCGGTATGGGTTGCAGGCTGATGTTTTACCCAAGGCCCGGTACAATCCGGGCCTTGTTGTTTTCATGACTTAACGCAGGATCACTATGCCGGCTTCATTCGTTCATCTACGCCTGCACACTGAATACTCCCTGGTCGACGGCCTGGTGCGGATCAAGCCATTGGTCAAGACCCTGGTGGGCATGAACATGCCTGCCGTGGCGGTCACCGACCAGAACAACATGTGTTCGCTGGTCAAGTTCTACAAGGCCGCCATGGGCGCCGGGATCAAGCCGATCTGCGGTGCCGACCTGTGGCTGTCGAACAAGGACCCGGACGCGCCGTTGAGTCGCATCAGCCTGCTGGTGATGAATGCCGTGGGTTACCGCAACCTGACCGAGCTGATTTCTCGCGGCTTTATCGACGGCCAGCGCAATGGCTCGATCATCATCGAGCGCGAGTGGGTGGCTGAAGCCAGCGAAGGGCTGATCATGCTGTCGGCGGCCAAGGAGGGTGAAATCGGCCTGGCCCTGCTCAGTGGCAACGCCGAAGAGGCTGAAGTCCTGGCGCGCGACTGGATGGCGGTGTTTCCCGATCGCTTCTACATCGAAGTGCAGCGCACCAATCGCCCCAACGACGAAGAACACCTGCACGCCGCCGTGGCCCTGGCCGACAAGATAGGCGCGCCACTGGTGGCGACCAACGACGTGCGCTTCATCAAGCAGGAAGATTTCGAGGCCCACGAAACCCGTGTCTGCATTGGTGAGGGCCGCGCCCTTGATGATCCGCGCCGTCCGAAGAACTACAGCGACCAGCAATACCTCAAAAGCGCCGAGGAAATGGCCGAGTTGTTCAGCGACCTGCCGGAGGCGCTGGAAAACACCGTCGAGATCGCCAAGCGCTGCAACATCGAAGTGAAGCTGGGCAAGCACTTCCTTCCCAACTTCCCGATCCCCGATGGCATGACCATCGACGAGTATTTCCGCAAGGTGTCCTTCGATGGTCTTGAGGAGCGCCTCAGCGTCCTGCTGCCCAAGGACACCACCGAAGATTACGAAGCCAAGCGCCAGGTCTATGTCGATCGGTTGAATTTCGAGCTGGATATCATCATCCAGATGGGCTTTCCCGGTTACTTCCTGATCGTGATGGACTTTATCCAGTGGGCCAAGAACAACGGCGTGCCGGTGGGTCCTGGCCGTGGATCGGGTGCCGGGTCGCTGGTGGCCTATGTGCAGAAGATCACCGACCTCGATCCGCTGGAATATGACCTGCTGTTCGAACGTTTCCTCAACCCGGAACGGGTCTCCATGCCCGACTTCGACGTCGACTTCTGCATGGACGGTCGTGACCGGGTGATCGACTACGTGGCCGAGAAGTACGGTCGCAACGCCGTGAGCCAGATCATCACCTTCGGTTCCATGGCCGCCAAGGCCGTGGTGCGCGATGTGGCGCGGGTACAGGGCAAGTCCTACGGCCTGGCGGATCGTCTGTCGAAGATGATTCCGTTCGAAGTCGGCATGACGCTGGAAAAAGCCTACGAGCAGGAAGAAATCCTGCGGGACTTCATCAAGGTCGATGAAGAAGCCGCGGAAATCTGGGAGATGGCCCGCAAGCTCGAAGGCGTGGTGCGTAACGTTGGCAAGCACGCCGGTGGCGTGGTCATCGCGCCGACCAAACTGACCGACTTCTCGCCGATTTATTGCGATGAAGAAGGCGACGGCCTGGTGACCCAGTTCGACAAGGACGACGTCGAGGCGGCTGGCCTGGTGAAGTTCGACTTCCTCGGCCTGCGCACCCTGACCATCATCGACTGGGCGCTGAAAACCATCAACCGTGACCGGGCCAAGGTCGGCGAAGAACCGCTGGACATTGCCTTCATCCCGCTCGATGACAAGCCGACCTACAACCTGCTGCAAAAAGCCGAAACCACAGCGGTGTTCCAACTTGAATCCCGGGGCATGAAAGAGCTGATCAAAAAGCTCAAGCCCGACTGCCTGGAAGACCTGATCGCACTGGTGGCCCTGTTCCGTCCGGGCCCGCTGCAATCGGGCATGGTGGATGACTTCATCAACCGTAAGCACGGTCGCGCCGAGCTGGCGTACCCACACTCGGACTATCAGTACGAAGGCTTGAAACCGGTGCTGGCGCCGACCTACGGCATCATCCTGTATCAGGAACAGGTGATGCAGATTGCCCAGGTCATGGCCGGTTATACCCTTGGCGGCGCGGACATGCTGCGTCGGGCGATGGGTAAGAAAAAGCCCGAGGAAATGGCCAAGCAACGCGGCGGTTTCATTGACGGGTGCGCCACCAACGGTATCGACCCTGACCTGGCCGGTAACATTTTCGACCTGGTGGAAAAGTTCGCCGGCTACGGCTTCAACAAATCCCACTCCGCCGCCTATGGCCTGGTGTCGTACCAGACCGCGTGGCTGAAGGCGCACTACCCGGCGCCATTCATGGCCGCGGTGCTGTCGGCGGATATGCACAACACCGACAAGGTCGTGACCTTGATCGAAGAAGTGCGGACCATGAAACTGCGCCTCGACGCACCGGACGTGAACGCTTCGGAGTTCAAGTTCACGGTGAACGACGAAGGCCGCATCATTTACGGCCTGGGCGCGATCAAGGGCGTGGGCGAGGGGCCGGTGGAAGCCATCACCGAAGCGCGCCAGGACGGGCCGTTCAAGGACCTGTTCGATTTCTGCGCCCGGGTTGACCTCAAGCGCATCAACAAGCGCACCCTCGACGGCTTGATCCGCAGTGGCGCCCTGGACCGCCTGGGGCCTTATTTCCAGGATGAGCCCAAGGCCTACCAGGCCAACATCGACCGCAACCGCGCGGTGTTGCTGGCGGCAATGGAGGAGGCGATCAAGGCCGCCGAACAGACTGCCCGCACCCATGACAGCGGCCATGCCGACCTGTTTGGCGGGCTGTTCGTCGAAGAAGACGCCGATGTCTACGGCAATCATCGCAAGGCCAAGGAGCTGACCCTCAAGGAACGCCTCAAGGGTGAGAAAGACACCCTGGGCCTGTACCTCACCGGGCACCCGATCGACGAATACGAAGGCGAGATCCGCCGCTTCGCCCGTCAGCGCATCATCGACCTCAAGCCGGCGCGCGATACGCAAACCGTCGCCGGCATGATCATCGCCCTGCGGGTGATGAAGAACAAAAAGGGCGACAAGATGGGTTTCATCACCCTCGACGACCGCTCCGGGCGCATCGAGGCGTCACTTTTCGCCGATGCGTTCCATTCGGCGCAGTCGCTGTTGCAGACCGACGCGATGGTGGTGGTGGAAGGCGAGGTCAGCAACGATGACTTTTCCGGTGGCCTGCGGCTGCGGGTCAAGCGGGTGATGAGCATGGAAGACGCCCGTACCAACCTGGCTGAAAGCCTGCGCCTGAAGTTGCAGACCCAGGATCTCAAGGGCGATCAGCTACGCTGGTTGGGCGAATTGTTCAAGCGCCATCGCGGTGCTTGTCCGATCACCATGGAGTACGTACGCCCCGATGCCAAGGCTGTGTTGCAGTTCGGCGAAGGCTGGCGGATCGATCCGGCGGATGCGTTGATTCAAGCCTTGCGTGACCAGTTCGGCAAAGACAACGTCTTCCTCCAATACCGTTGACGGCCAGGGGCCATTCTTGAAACCGGAATACCCCTGATCTCGACCCGAATTTTTAATCTCGACCTGAACGCGCCTCTCCCTTAAGGTAGGCGCGAATAGACAACCGGCCGGCCCAAGCTCTCTTGGACGTCGACCCAAGACGGACGCCTATGAACCCGAATTTTCTAGATTTCGAACAGCCGATCGCCGACCTGCAAGCCAAGATCGAAGAGTTGCGCTTGGTCGGTAATGACAATTCGCTGAATATCGGCGATGAAATCTCTCGTCTGCAGGACAAAAGCCGCACGCTGACCGAAGACATCTTCGGCAAGCTGACCAGCTGGCAGATCGCTCGCCTGGCGCGTCACCCGCGTCGTCCCTATACCCTGGACTACATCGAGCACATCTTCACCGAGTTCGATGAGCTGCATGGCGACCGTCACTTCTCCGACGACGCCGCGATCGTCGGCGGTGTCGCCCGTCTGGAAGACCAGCCAGTGATGGTGATCGGCCATCAGAAAGGCCGCGAAGTGCGCGAGAAAGTACGTCGCAACTTCGGCATGCCGCGTCCGGAAGGCTACCGCAAGGCTTGCCGCCTGATGGAAATGGCCGAGCGCTTCAAGATGCCGATCCTGACCTTCATCGACACGCCGGGTGCCTACCCGGGCATCGACGCCGAAGAGCGCAACCAGAGCGAAGCAATTGCCTGGAACCTGCGCGTCATGGCGCGCCTGAAAACCCCGATCATCGCCACCGTGATTGGCGAAGGCGGTTCCGGCGGTGCGTTGGCCATCGGCGTCTGCGACCAGTTGAACATGCTGCAATATTCCACTTATGCGGTGATCTCGCCGGAAGGTTGCGCCTCGATCCTGTGGAAAACCGCCGAGAAGGCGCCGGATGCCGCCGAGGCCATGGGCATTACCGCCGAGCGTCTCAAAGGCCTGGGTATCGTCGATAAAGTGATCAGCGAGCCAGTCGGCGGCGCTCACCGCGATCCGGCTGCAGCGGCGGCACTGATCCGCGCCGAGCTGAGCTCGCAACTGTCGATGCTCAAGAAGTTCGACAACGAAGCGCTGCTGGCTCGTCGCTACGAGCGGTTGATGAGCTACGGCCTCTGATCTGACTGCAACACCCATGTGGGAGCGGGCTTGCTCGCGAAAGCGGTTTAACATTCAACAGATGCGTTGACTGGTACACCGCTTTCGCGAGCAAGCCCGCTCCCACATTTGTTTGTGCCAAGGCAAACCCTTATGAACCACAGCACGGACCTGCCAACCCGGCTCCTCACACAGCTATCCTCCTGGCGCAACGCCGCCACCTGGCGCATCGCCTTCTCCGGCGGCCTCGACTCCACCGTCCTGCTGCACCTGCTCGTAACCCTTTCTCAACGCCAACCCTTGCCCCCGCTGAGCGCTATCCATGTGCATCACGGCCTCCAGGCGGTGGCCGAGGCGTGGCCGGACCATTGCCGTTCGGTCTGTGCGGCCCTGGGCGTGCCGCTGGATGTGGTGGCTGTGCAAGTGCGCCCTGGTCCCAGTGTCGAGCGCGCCGCGCGGGAAGCGCGTTACGCGGCCTTTGTCGCGGCGATCCACAGCAATGAAGTGCTGCTTACCGCCCAGCATCGCGATGACCAGGCCGAAACCCTGCTGTTTCGCCTGCTCAGGGGAGCGGGGGTGAAGGGCCTGGCGGCGATGCCGGCGCAGCGTCCTTTGGGCCAAGGGCATTTGCTGCGGCCCTTGCTCGATGTGCCCCGGGCGGAGCTGGAAGCCTATGCGAGGCAGCGTGGCTTGAGCTGGATCGAAGACCCATCCAACGACGACCATCGGTACGCGCGCAATTACCTGCGCCAGCGAGTTTTTCCAGTGTTGGCCAAGCAATGGCCCCAAGCTTCGACGACCCTGGCTCGTAGCGCTGCGCACATGGGCGAAGCCCAGGGGTTGCTGGACGATCTGGCGCAAATCGACCTGGCCCAGGCCGCGACCCCGGGCGCGTTCGACTGGCTCGGGCTGCAATCCCTGGCGCTGGCGCCTTTGCGGGCGTTGTCGCCGGCCCGTCAGCGCAACGCCTTGAGCCACTGGCTGGCACCGATGACCCTGCTGCCCGACACCGATCACTGGTCGGGCTGGGACTCGTTGCGCGATGCTGCCGACGATGCCCGGCCGATCTGGCGCCTGGCCGGTGGCGAGCTGCATCGCGCCGCCGGGCGGGTCTGGTGGTTATCCGACCACTGGCTATGTTCGCTGCCAGGCACCGTCGACTGGGCCGATCCGGCGGTTGCGCTGCGCTTGCCGGGCAATGGTCGGGTAGTGCTCGACGGCACGCCGCCTGCGGGACCGCTTAGCGTGCGCTATCGTCAAGGCGGCGAGGTGATGGTGTTAGCGGGTCGTGGTCATCGTGACCTCAAGCGTTTGCTCAATGAAAAGGCCGTGCCGGTGTTCGTTCGCGGCCGATTGCCGCTGCTCTATCAGGGCGAGCAATTGCTGGCGGTGGCCAACCTGACCGGGCTCGATGCACAGGCTGATGGCAGTTGGCAATTGATCTGGACGCCAGGAAGCCAAGATCTGGGTTTGAGCTGAAAGGGGCTTTCCGGTAGACTACGCTCCCTTCTTGATACAACTTCTGTGGATTCGCCTGAATTGCAGGAGTTGCCGATTACCAAGCAGTCTTTGCTGGGCGATTCCAAAAAATGTGTAGCGAGCAACGTACCGGTGATTTCACTTCCGGTCTGTCCCAACGCGGCGGTTTTTTTGAAAGGTGCACTGTGATTAATGCAGGTGATCGGGGGCTTCGGCCTTCCTTCGCTTTCCCCGGCGGCTCGGACCGCTTTAACGCAGACTTCTAGGGTTTTTCATGACGCGCTACATATTCGTCACGGGCGGTGTTGTTTCTTCATTGGGGAAAGGCATTGCCTCGGCTTCATTGGCGGCCATCCTGGAGGCGCGGGGACTTAAGGTCACCATGCTCAAGCTGGACCCGTACATCAACGTCGACCCGGGCACCATGAGCCCGTTCCAGCACGGTGAAGTGTTCGTCACCCACGACGGCGCCGAGACCGACCTGGACCTGGGCCACTACGAGCGGTTCATCCGCACCACCATGACCCAGAACAACAACTTCACCACCGGCCGTGTCTACGAGCATGTGCTGCGCAAGGAGCGTCGTGGTGACTACCTGGGCGCGACCATCCAGGTCATCCCGCACATCACCGACGAAATCAAGCGCCGCATCATCAAGGGTGCCGGCGATGCCGACGTGGCGATGGTCGAGATCGGTGGTACCGTGGGCGACATCGAGTCCCAGCCGTTCCTCGAAGCCATCCGCCAGTTGCGTTTTGAAATCGGCGCCAAGCGCGCGATGCTGATGCACCTGACCCTGGTCCCGTACATCGCCACCGCTGGCGAAACCAAGACCAAGCCGACCCAGCACTCGGTCAAGGAACTGCGTTCCATCGGCCTGCAGCCGGACGTGCTGATCTGCCGCTCCGATCACCCGATCGACATCTCTTCGCGTCGCAAGATCGCCCAGTTCACCAACGTTGAAGAGCGTGCGGTCATCGGTCTGGAAGACGCCGACACCATCTACAAGATTCCGGGCATCCTGCACTCCCAGGGCCTGGACGACTTCGTCGTCGAGCGCTTCGGCCTGCAATGCGCCAGTGCCGATCTGTCCGAGTGGGAAGCCGTGGTCGATGCCAAGCTCAACCCGGAGCACGAAGTCACCATCGCCATGGTCGGCAAGTACATGGAACTGCTGGACGCCTACAAGTCGCTGATCGAGGCGATGAGTCACGCCGGCATCAGCAACCGTACCAAGGTCAACCTGCGCTACATCGATTCCGAAGACATCGAGAACCAGGGCACCGGCCTGCTCGAAGGCGCCGATGCGATCCTCGTGCCGGGCGGCTTCGGCCTGCGGGGCGTGGAAGGCAAGATCACTGCCGTGCAATACGCTCGCGAAAACAAGGTGCCCTACCTGGGTATCTGCCTGGGCATGCAAGTGGCGGTCATCGAGTTCGCCCGTAACGTGTTGGGCTGGAAAGATGCCAACTCCACCGAGTTCGATCGTGCCAGCGGCCATCCGGTCGTGGGCCTGATCACCGAGTGGGAAGATGCTACCGGTGCCGTGGAAGTGCGTACCGAAAGTTCGGACCTGGGCGGCACCATGCGTCTCGGTGCCCAGGAATGCCTGCTGGAAGCCGGCTCCAAGGTGCACGATTGCTACGCCAAGGATGTGATCGTCGAGCGTCACCGTCATCGCTACGAAGTGAACAACAACCTGTTGCCACAGTTGATCGAAGCCGGCCTGAAGATCTCCGGTCGTTCCGGTGACGGCGCGCTGGTCGAAGTGGTCGAGGCTCCGGATCACCCATGGTTCGTCGCCTGCCAGTTCCACCCCGAGTTCACCTCGACACCACGGGACGGTCATCCGTTGTTCAGCGGTTTCGTGAAAGCCGCTTTGGCTCAACACCAGAAAAAGGCATAAGACGATGGCTCAGAAGATAATCCGCGTCGGCGACATTGAGGTTGCCAACGACAAGCCCATGGTGCTGTTTGGCGGCATGAACGTGCTGGAAAGCCGCGACATGGCGATGCAGGTCTGCGAAGAGTACGTGAAGGTCACCCAGAAACTGGGGATTCCTTATGTCTTCAAGGCCAGTTTCGACAAGGCCAACCGTTCGTCCGTGACGTCATACCGTGGCCCAGGCCTGGAAGAAGGCATGCGGATCTTCCAGGACATCAAGCAAGCCTTTGGCGTGCCGATCATCACCGACGTCCACGAGCCGGTCCAGGCCGCCGTCGCCGCCGAGGTCTGCGACGTCATCCAGTTGCCGGCCTTCCTGTCGCGCCAGACCGACCTGGTGGTCGCGATGGCCAAGACCGGCGCGGTGATCAATATCAAGAAAGCCCAGTTCCTCGCGCCCCAGGAAATGAAACACATCCTGAGCAAGTGCGAAGAGGCCGGCAATGACCAGTTGATCCTCTGCGAGCGTGGTTCGAGCTTCGGCTACAACAACCTGGTGGTGGACATGCTCGGCTTCGGCATCATGAAGCAGTTTGAGTACCCGGTGCTCTTCGACGTGACGCATGCCTTGCAGATGCCTGGCGGTCGTTCCGACTCCGCTGGCGGTCGGCGCGCCCAGGTCACTGATCTGGCCAAGGCGGGCATGAGCCAGTCCCTGGCCGGTCTGTTCCTCGAAGCCCACCCCGATCCAGACAACGCCAAGTGCGATGGTCCTTGTGCCTTGCGTTTGAACAAGCTGGAACCCTTCCTGTCTCAGCTCAAGGCGTTGGACGAGTTGGTCAAGAGTTTTCCGACGATAGAAACCGCGTAACGCGGTTTTCTCCGGTAAAGTACCGCTCGATTATCGCTCTGGCCTGCGGGCTGCACCGTTCTTGAGGGCACGCCTTGTACCCTGTGGCGAGGGAGCTTGCTCCCGCTGGAGTGCGAAGCGCTCCCGTTGAGTTCAAGTCGTGTCGCAGCCGAGTGGGAGCAAGCTTCCTGCAACGTTCTAGTCAACTTTGGAGTGTTTACAACAATGGCAAAAATCGTCGACATCAAAGGTCGTGAAGTTCTCGACTCCCGTGGCAACCCCACTGTTGAAGCGGACGTGCTTCTCGACAACGGTATCATCGGCAGCGCCTGCGCGCCGTCCGGTGCTTCCACTGGCTCGCGCGAAGCGCTGGAGCTGCGTGATGGCGACAAGAGCCGTTACCTGGGCAAGGGCGTGCTCAAAGCCGTCGCCAACATCAACGGTCCGATCCGCGACCTGTTGCTGGGCAAGGACCCTGCCGACCAGAAAGCCCTCGATCACGCGATGATCAAGCTCGACGGTACCGAGAACAAAGCCTCCCTGGGCGCCAACGCGATCCTCGCCGTGTCCCTGGCCGCCGCCAAGGCCGCTGCCCAGGACCAGGACCTGCCGCTGTACGCCCACATCGCCAACCTCAACGGTACCCCGGGTGTCTACTCGATGCCGGTGCCGATGATGAACATCATCAACGGCGGCGAGCATGCCGATAACAACGTCGACATCCAGGAGTTCATGGTGCAGCCGGTTGGCGCCAAGACCTTCTCCGAAGGCCTGCGCATGGGCACCGAGATTTTCCATCACCTCAAGGCCGTGCTGAAGGCCCGTGGCCTGAGCACTGCCGTTGGCGACGAAGGCGGTTTCGCACCGAACCTGGCGTCCAACGAAGACGCGCTGAAAGTGATCTCCGAAGCCGTGGCCAACGCTGGCTACAAGCTGGGCACCGACGTGACCCTGGCCCTGGACTGCGCCGCCAGCGAGTTCTTCGAAGACGGCAAGTACAACCTGTCCGGCGAAGGCCAGGTGTTCACTGCCGAAGGTTTCGCCGACTACCTCAAGGGCCTGACCGAGCGTTATCCGATCATCTCCATCGAGGACGGCCTGGACGAGTCCGACTGGGCTGGCTGGAAAATCCTCACCGACAAGATCGGCGAGAAAACCCAGCTGGTGGGTGACGACCTGTTCGTGACCAACACCAAGATCCTGAAAGAAGGCATCGACAAGAAGATCGCCAACTCGATCCTGATCAAGTTCAACCAGATCGGCACCCTGACCGAAACCCTGGAAGCCATCCAGATGGCCAAGGCTGCCGGCTACACCGCCGTGATCTCCCACCGTTCCGGTGAAACCGAAGACTCGACCATTGCCGACCTGGCCGTGGGCACTGCGGCAGGCCAGATCAAGACCGGTTCGCTGTGCCGTTCCGACCGCGTTTCCAAGTACAACCAACTGCTGCGTATCGAAGAGCAATTGAATGGCAAGGCCAAGTACAACGGTCGCGCCGAGTTTCGCGGTTAAGCGGTAAATGGTAAAAAGACAGCGGTTTAGGTCGCAAAAGTCGCCATGGCGGCGGTTTTGTCTCTAATCTGATGCCTTATCAAGCACAAGCCTGGTTCTTCCAGGCTTCGTGCTATCAGACGCTTCAAAGTTTGGCATGGCGGTCTTTTTTCACTGGATACCTGATATTCGATGCGCAGTCCCAATTGGTTGTTTCTTGTCTTGCTCCTGTTGCTGGCCGGCCTGCAGTACCGCCTGTGGGTGGGCAATGGCAGCTTGGCGCAAGTGGCCGACCTGACTCAGCAAATTGCCGACCAACACGCCGAAAACGAGGCGCTGCTGGAGCGTAATCGGGTGATGGACGCCGAAGTGACAGAGCTGAAAAAAGGCATGGAGACCGTTGAAGAGCGGGCTCGACATGAACTGGGCATGGTCAAGGAGGGCGAAACCCTCTACCAGTTGGCCCAATGAGTATTCGTTTGCCGGCCTTCTGGGCCGTAATTCCTGCCGCGGGCGTTGGCGCTCGTATGGCTGCGGACCGTCCCAAGCAATACCTGCAATTGGGCGGGCGCACAATTCTTGAACACAGCCTCGGCTGTTTTCTCGACCATCCCACCGTCAAGGGCGTGGTGGTCAGCCTTGCACACGATGATCCCTACTGGCCGACCCTGGCCTGTGCCAACGACACACGCATCCAGCGTGTCGACGGTGGCGAGCAACGTTCGGATTCAGTGCTCAATGCCTTGCTGCACCTGCACGAGCAGGGCGCCGACGATCACGACTGGGTGCTGGTGCACGACGCTGCCCGGCCCAACCTGGCCCGGGCCGACCTGGACACACTGCTCAGCGAGTTGGCGAACGACCCGGTCGGTGGCCTGCTGGCCGTTCCGGCGCGCGACACCCTCAAGCGCGTCGACAAACACGGCCGCGTGCTGGAGACCGTTGATCGCAGCGTGATCTGGCAAGCCTACACGCCACAGATGTTCCGCCTCGGCGCCTTGCATCGGGCCCTGGCTGACAGCCTGGTGGCGGATGCGGTGATTACCGATGAAGCGTCCGCCATGGAGTGGGCGGGGCAGGCGCCACGGCTGATCGAAGGGCGGGCCGATAACATCAAGGTCACCCGGCCGGAAGATTTGGAGTGGTTGCGCCAGCGCTGGGCGAATCGGCATTAAACGGGATCTGTTCCCTCGTTAGATCGTCAGCCCAGGCAACAAAGACCCCCGGTCACCCCCGATACTCCGGCCGCCCAGCCAACCCTTCCTTCAAATATTCCACCAACTTGCGCACCTTCGGCGACAGATGCCGCTGCTGTGGATACAACGCCCACACTGCCGTATTCGGCGGCTGATGGGCTTCCAACAGCGAGATCAATGCACCGCTGTGCAAATGCTCCAGCACGTAATAATCCGGCAGTTGGCACAACCCCACACCTTGCAACGCCGCATCGAGCACCGCTTGCCCGCTGTTGCAGCGCCAGTTTCCCTGTACCCGCTGGGAAAATTCCCGCCCATTCTGCTCCAGTTGCCAGATGTCGGAGCTGCCGATCAGGCAGTTGTGGCGGCTCAGTTCCGACAGACTGTGGGGTCGCCCGTAGCGTTCCAGGTATGAGGGGGAAGCGCACAGGTACATGCGTCGCGGTGCCAGGCGCGTAGCGACCAGGCGGGAGTCCTGCAAGCGACCCAGGCGAATCGCCAGGTCCAGGCTCTCATGTACCAGGTCCAATGGGCGATTGCTCAGCTCGATGTCGACCCGCAACTGCGGGTAGAGCCCCATGAAGCGCGTCACCAGCGGCACGATAAATCGCTCGCCGTAGGCCACGGCGCAGGTCATGCGCAGCATGCCCTTGGGTTCGCTGGCCAGGTCGCCGACGGCCCGCAGTGCTTCCTCGCGTCCGTCCTGCAGGCGCTGGCAATGCTGCAAAAAGGTTTGTCCCGCTTCGGTCAGTGTCACCCGGCGGGTACTGCGGTACAGCAAACGTGTTTGTAGACGTTCTTCGAGCCGTACGATTTGTCGACTGATATGGGAAGACGACACCCCGAGGCGTTCGGCGGCGGCGGTGAATTGACTGCATTCGGCCACGGCCACAAATTCGTCGATCCCCTCCCAGCGGTTTTCGGACATGAAGGATTATCCCTGTACGGCAATAATGTTTTGCTTTTGGTTGGATTATTCATCGTCCGGCGGAGGATTACACTCCCGGTCTTGTTTTTATTTGCTGGAGAGACCGGATGATCAAGTCGCGCGCTGCCGTTGCCTTCGAGGCCAAGAAACCCCTGGAAATCGTTGAAGTCGACGTCGCCATGCCCAAGGCGGGCGAAGTGCTGTTGCGCGTGGTGGCTTCCGGTGTCTGCCACACCGATGCCTACACCTTGTCGGGCGCCGACCCGGAAGGGATCTTCCCGTCGATCCTCGGCCACGAAGGCGGCGCTATTGTCGAAGCCGTCGGCGAAGGCGTGACCTCGGTCGCGGTGGGGGACCATGTGATCCCGCTGTACACCCCGGAGTGCGGCCAGTGCAAATTCTGTAAGTCGGGCAAGACCAACCTCTGCCAAGCGATTCGCGCCACCCAGGGCAAAGGCCTGATGCCGGACGGCACTTCGCGCTTTTCCTACAAGGGCGAGACGATTTTCCACTACATGGGCACCTCGACGTTCTCCGAGTACACCGTGCTGCCGGAAATCTCCGTCGCGAAGATTCCAAAAGAAGCGCCGCTGGAAAAAGTCTGCCTGCTGGGTTGTGGTGTCACCACTGGCATCGGCGCGGTCCTCAACACTGCCAAGGTCAAGCCAGGTGATACCGTGGCGATCTTCGGCCTGGGCGGCATCGGCCTTTCGGCCGTGATTGGTGCCGTGAAGGCCAAGGCCTCGCGCATCATTGCCATTGACATCAACCCGGCCAAGTTCGAAATCGCCAAGCAACTGGGCGCTACCGATTGCGTCAACCCGAAAGACTTCGATCGTCCGATCCAGGAGGTCATCGTGGATATGACCGACGGCGGCGTGGACTTTTCCTTCGAGTGCATCGGCAATGTCCAGTTGATGCGTGCCGCGCTGGAGTGCTGCCACAAAGGGTGGGGCGAGTCGGTGATCATCGGCGTGGCCGGCGCCGGCCAGGAAATCGCCACCCGTCCCTTCCAGTTGGTGACCGGGCGCGTCTGGCGCGGTTCGGCCTTTGGTGGCGTGCGCGGTCGCAGCGAATTGCCAAGCTACGTGGACATGGCCGAGAAGGGCGAAATCCCGCTGGATACTTTCATTACCCACACCATGGGCCTGGAAGATATCAACAAGGCATTCGACCTGATGCATGAAGGCAAGAGCATCCGCACCGTTATTCATTTCTGAGGTCGGTCATGAGCCTGGAAAACATTTCTTGCCAGAAAAGCTTCGACGGCTGGCACAAACGTTACCGGCACCGTTCCGACGTGCTCGGTTGTGACATGGTGTTTGCCGTGTACCTGCCGCCGCAAGCGGAGCAGGGCGGCAAGTTGCCTGTTCTGTACTGGTTGTCCGGGTTGACCTGCACCGACGAGAACTTCATGCAAAAGGCCGGTGCCCAGCGCATGGCCGCCGAGTTGGGCCTGATCATCGTTGCGCCGGACACCAGCCCCCGTGGCGCCGACGTGCCGGGCGATCCGGACGGCGCCTGGGACTTCGGCCTGGGGGCGGGTTTTTATCTGAACGCCACGCAGGATCCGTGGGCGCGGCACTATCGGATGCATGACTACGTGGTGCAGGAGTTGCCGACACTCGTCGAAGCGCATTTCCCGGCCTCGGACAAACGTGGCATCAGTGGTCATTCCATGGGCGGCCATGGCGCGCTGGTCTGCGCCTTGCGCAACCCGGGGCGTTACCGTTCGGTGTCGGCCTTTTCGCCGATCAACAATCCGATGGATTGCCCATGGGGCCAGAAGGCTTTCTCTCGTTACCTGGGGGAAGACCGCTCGAAATGGCGTGAATGGGATGCCTGTGCGTTGATTGCCGAGGCGCAGGAGAAGCTGCCATTGCTGGTGGACCAGGGCGATCGTGATGATTTCCTGGCCAACCAGCTCAAGCCCGAAGCCCTGCAACAGGCGGCCAAGGCGGCCGATCATCCGTTGGAATTGCGCCTGCAACCGGGCTACGACCACAGCTACTTCTTCATCGCCAGCTTCATCGACGACCACTTGCAGCATCATGCGCGCGCTCTAAACCTCTAATGCAGGTAGAATCACGCCCTGACAAAAATCGGGGCGTTTTTTTATGCGTATTGGCCACGGCTACGATGTTCACCGTTTCGCTGAAGGCGACTTCATTACTCTGGGCGGCGTGCGGATCGCACACGGCTTCGGGCTGCTCGCGCATTCTGACGGTGATGTCCTGCTGCATGCCTTGAGCGATGCACTGCTCGGCGCCGCGGCCCTGGGTGACATCGGCCAGCACTTCCCCGACACCGACCCGCAATTCAAGGGCGCCGACAGCCGCGTGCTGCTGCGTCATGTGGTTTCGCTGATCCACGCCAAGGGCTGGAAAGTCGGCAATGTCGATAACACCATCGTTGCCCAGGCCCCCAAGATGGCGCCGCACATCGAAGCGATGCGCCAGCTGATTGCCGAGGATCTTCAAGTTGAGTTGGACCAAGTGAACGTGAAAGCCACCACCACCGAGAAGCTTGGTTTCGTCGGTCGCGAAGAAGGCATTGCCGTCCACTCCGTCGCCTTGTTGCTGCGCCCATGACTGAACTGGAACTGTTGGGCCCGCGTGCCTACGGCGAACCGCTGGGCAGTGCGGTACTCAAGGCCACCGCTGAAGATTTCCAGGTCGATGAAGTGCTCGACATCCCGTTGACCGGTGATGGCGAGCACTTGTGGATCTGGGTTGAAAAACGTGGTTTGAACACCGAAGAAGCCGCCCGGCGAATCGCCAAGGCTGCCGGCGTGCCGTTGCGCACTGTCAGCTACGCCGGGCTCAAGGACCGCCAGGCCCTGACCCGCCAGTGGTTCAGCATCCAATTGCCGGGCAAGGCCGATCCGGACCTGTCGGCGGCAGAGAACGACACGCTGAAAATCCTCAAGACCGCACGCCACAGGCGCAAGCTGCAACGCGGCGCGCACTCGGCCAATGGCTTTACCTTGCGCCTGACTCAATTCAACGGCGACACGACGGCGATCGATACGCGGCTGCAACAGATCGTCCGCCAGGGCATCCCCAACTATTTTGGCGCCCAGCGCTTCGGCCATGACGGCGGCAATGTCGTCGATGCCCGGGCCTGGGCGGCGCGCAAGGCGTTGCCGGAACAGCGCAATGTACGCTCGCGGTTGTTGTCCACCGCCCGCAGCTTTCTGTTCAACCGGGTGTTGGCGGCGCGGGTCGCCGACGGTACCTGGCAGCAAGCGCAGGTGGGCGATTTGCTCGCCTTCACCGACAGCCGCAGTTTTTTCCCCGCCGGCGAGGCTGAGTGCAGCGACCCGCGCCTGGCCATTCTCGACTTGCACCCGACCGGGCCGCAGTGGGGCGAGGGACCTTCGCCTGCCGCTGGCGCGACGTTCGAGTTGGAACAAGCCATCGCCGCGGGCGAAGCCGACCTGCGGGACTGGTTGATAAACGCGGGAATGAGTCACGAACGTCGCATCCTGCGACTGCCCATTGGCGGCCTGTCGTGGCATTATCCCCAGCCTGACATTCTGCAACTGGAATTCGTCCTGCCGGCCGGATGTTTCGCCACTGTCTTGGTGCGCGAACTCGTCGATTTGGTGCCGGTGGGGCAGACGGACAGCCCATGCGTATTCTGATTTCTAACGACGACGGGGTGACAGCACCCGGTCTTGCCGCGCTTTATGCTGCGCTGGCGGATTTTGCCGAGTGCGTGGTCATCGCCCCGGACCAGGACAAAAGCGGCGCCAGCAGCTCGCTGACGCTCGACCGTCCGTTGCACCCCTGCTATCTGGATAACGGTTTCATCAGCCTCAACGGTACTCCGACCGATTGCGTGCACCTGGGCCTCAACGGCTTGCTGGAGCGTGAGCCGGACATGGTGGTGTCAGGTATCAACCTGGGCGCCAACCTGGGGGACGACGTGCTTTATTCCGGCACGGTTGCCGCCGCCCTGGAAGGTCGTTTCCTGGACAAGCCATCGTTTGCCTTTTCGTTTGTTTCGCGGCAGGTCGATAACTTGCCGACCGCTGCCTATTTCGCTCGTAAACTGGTCGAAGCCCACGGCGAGTTGGAGCTGCCGCCACGCACGGTGCTGAACGTGAATATCCCCAACCTGCCGCTCGATCATATCCGTGGCATCCAGCTCACTCGCCTGGGCCACCGTGCCCGGGCCGCCAAACCTATGCATGTCGTCGACCCGCGCGGCAAGGCCGGTTACTGGATCGCCGCCGCCGGTGATGCCGAAGACGGCGGGCCGGGCACTGATTTCCATGCGGTGATGCAAGGTTATATCTCGATCACGCCGTTGCAGTTGGACCGTACCTTCAACGACGCCTTTCGAAATCTCGATGGCTGGCTGGAGGGGCTGCGCTGATGGCTCGTGAGCAAGACGATATGCTGCGCCGCGGAATCGGCATGACCTCCCAGCGCACCCGTGAACGACTGATCCAGCGTCTCTACGAAGAAGGTCTCTCCAACGCCCAGGTGTTGGAGGTGATTCGCCGTACGCCGCGCCATCTATTCGTCGATGAAGCCCTGGCCCATCGCGCCTATGAAGACACGGCGTTGCCGATCGGCCATAACCAGACCATTTCCCAGCCATACATGGTGGCCCGCATGAG
This sequence comes from Pseudomonas sp. NFACC05-1, assembly GCF_900100135.1. Classification (NCBI taxonomy): domain Bacteria; kingdom Pseudomonadati; phylum Pseudomonadota; class Gammaproteobacteria; order Pseudomonadales; family Pseudomonadaceae; genus Pseudomonas; species Pseudomonas sp. NFACC05-1. The sequence continues at coordinate 23,688 of NZ_FMTR01000009.1, forward strand.
CGAGTTGCTGCTCGAGGCCGGGCCGCTGGACAAGGTGATGGAGATCGGTACCGGCTCGGGTTACCAGACGGCGGTGTTGTCGCAACTGGTCGAGCGGGTGTTTTCCGTAGAGCGGATCAAGGTACTGCAGGATCGCGCCAAGGAACGCCTGGTGGAGTTGAACCTGCGCAACGTGGTGTTTCGCTGGGGAGATGGCTGGGAGGGGTGGCCGGCCCTGGCGCCGTACAACGGCATCATCGTGACCGCGGTGGCCACCGATGTACCCCAGGCCCTGCTGGATCAGCTTGCTCCCGGCGGGCGACTGGTCATTCCGGTGGGCGCAGGTGAAGTCCAGCAGTTGATGCTGATCGTACGTGAAGAACATGGTTTTTCACGACACGTCCTGGGGGCGGTGCGGTTCGTGCCGTTACTCAATGGGCCGTTGGCCTGAGCATTTATAAACACACGCTGAATTCCGTGGCCTGGCCTGTGTCTTACAGCGGCACCGATTTGCTGAACAGAGTCCAACGGCGTCGAGCAAACGTGTGCGGCCACACGTTGCGCTTCATTAATAGAGGCGTAGTCGTTGCCAGCTATATTTGTATGAGTTCTGCCTGGACAGGCAGTTTCCAATTTTTCTGCCACCACAAAGGGAGCGGCGGGTGAGTCTCACAGTCATTGCGCAGCGTATGGGTATCACGAGCTTTCAGCGCCTGGTGACTGGCCTCGTCTTGAGCACTTTGCTGGTCGGATGTTCCAGTACGCCGTCGAGCAATGTCCGGGTTGTCGATCGCAACAGTGCAACACCGCAACGTCCTACAGTAACGACCGGTCAATATGTAGTCCGTCGCGGCGATACGCTGTTTTCCATCGCTTTCCGCTACGGCTGGGACTACAAAGCCCTCGCGGCGCGCAACAACATTCCTGCGCCTTATACGATTCACCCCGGTCAGACGATTCGCTTCGATGGCCGTAGCGGTTCAACGCCTACCGCGGTGGTTACGCAGTCGGGTTCGACGCCTTCTTCGTCGAGTAAGACCACGGTCATTCGCCGGCCGACGGGGGCTGGGACGGCGGCAGTACCGTCCGTCGCGAGCAAACCGGCCCCTGCTCCGATGCCTCCCGCAGGCCCCGCCCCGACCGGCTGGGGATGGCCTTCTAATGGCGTTCTCATTGGAAAATTCTCTTCAAACGGTAGTTTGAATAAAGGAATTGATATCGCCGGGGATTTGGGACAGCCTGTTTTAGCCGCGTCTGATGGCACGGTTGTGTACGCCGGGAGTGGTTTAAGGGGCTACGGCGAACTCGTGATCATCAAACACAGCGATACCTACGTCAGTGCCTACGGTCACAACCGCAGGCTGTTGGTTCGGGAGGGGCAGCAGGTCAAAGTCGGACAGACAATTGCCGAAATGGGATCAACGGGAACAGACCGGGTGAAACTGCATTTTGAGATTCGCCGGCAAGGTAAACCAGTCGATCCGCTGCAATTCCTGCCTCGGCGTTGATTTGATTGTCAGCCTGTTCCGTCACGTAGAGGGAACAGGCTCCAGCGTTGCCAAGGATAAAGGCGTCGCTTGGGCTTGAGGTCGAACTCACCAAAGGACTATAACAATGGCTCTCAGTAAAGAAGTGCCGGAGTTTGACATCGACGATGAGGTTCTCCTTATGGAGACCGGCATCGCTATGGATTCGATGTCGAATGATGAAGGGGCGACTCCACCTTCCGTTCGTGCCAAATCCAAACACTCCGCTTCGCTTAAACAACATAAGTACATCGATTACACCCGGGCGCTGGACGCCACTCAGCTGTACCTCAACGAAATCGGTTTTTCGCCACTGCTCTCCCCCGAGGAAGAAGTTCATTTTGCGCGGCTGTCGCAAAGTGGCGACCCGGCCGGTCGAAAACGCATGATTGAAAGCAACCTGCGCCTGGTGGTGAAAATCGCCCGACGCTACGTCAATCGTGGGCTTTCGCTGCTGGACCTGATCGAAGAGGGCAACCTGGGCCTGATTCGCGCCGTCGAGAAATTCGACCCCGAGCGCGGCTTCCGCTTCTCGACCTACGCCACCTGGTGGATCCGCCAGACCATCGAACGGGCGATCATGAACCAGACCCGGACGATCCGGTTGCCGATTCATGTGGTCAAGGAACTGAACGTCTATCTGCGGGCCGCCCGCGAGTTGACCCAGAAACTCGACCATGAGCCTTCACCCGAAGAAATCGCCAACTTGCTGGAAAAACCGGTAGGTGAGGTCAAGCGCATGCTTGGGCTCAACGAGCGTGTCTCTTCGGTAGATGTCTCGCTGGGGCCGGACTCGGATAAGACCCTGCTGGATACCCTGACCGACGATCGTCCGACCGATCCGTGCGAGTTGCTCCAGGACGATGACTTGTCCCAGAGCATTGACCAGTGGCTTTCGGAACTTACGGACAAGCAACGGGAGGTGGTGATTCGCCGCTTCGGCTTGCGCGGTCACGAAAGCAGCACGCTTGAAGATGTAGGCCTGGAGATTGGTTTGACCCGTGAGCGGGTCAGGCAGATCCAGGTGGAGGGCCTCAAGCGCCTCCGGGAGATCCTGGAGAAGAATGGCCTGTCGAGTGAGTCGCTGTTCCAATAACCCGAGTGCAGCGCAGCAAGAAAAGCCCCGACTGGTTCGGGGCTTTTCCGTGTTTGGGCAGATGTATTGAGCACTACGCTATGCGATGCACTCTTGTGGCGAGGGGATTTATCCCCGTTGGGGCGCGAAGCGGCCCTGAAACAGAAACCGCGGCGTTCAATTCAATAATTTGAGACTCTACGCAGTCCCACGGGGCGGTGCGACGTTTCGCTAAATCCCCTCGCCACCAGAGTGCGTTTCTACGCCTTCTCTATTTATAGATTCAGCGTGTAAGCCTTTGCCTAGTGTTGCGTAAGTGATCGGTTTCTCATTGGCGGGACAGACCGCTATAAACGCCGTGATATTTTCTTATTTATATGATTTATAAGGAAAAGTTGTTGGTGAACGAAACGTTACAAAGCAAGCCACCTGTATCAGCCGCGTTGCACTCGCCTGGGAAAATACTAATATCAGTCCTGTGTCGACGGACAGACACACCCGTCAAGGATGATGGGAAGGAAGGACATCGCAGGACGCGATTCATCAGGATGATGAAAAGGATTAAAGGGATTAGGGAAAAAATGTGGGCGGGTCAAACCGCCCCTTTTTTTGCCTGCGATTTCTTGAATCCGGAAAAGCAAAAAGGCCCGCAAGGGGCCTTTTCGACGAACGCAGGGATGATCAGCGTTCGAGCTCCTTGAGCTTATCGTCCTTGCCATCCCACTCAGCGGCGTCCGGCAGAGGATCTTTCTTCTCGGTGATGTTCGGCCAGATTTCCGCCAGTTCGGCGTTCAGCTCGATGAAATTCTCCATGCCAGCGGGCACTTCATCTTCGGAGAAGATGGCCACGGCAGGGCATTCCGGCTCACACAGGGCGCAGTCGATGCACTCATCCGGGTGAATGACCAGGAAGTTCGGGCCTTCGTAGAAGCAGTCCACCGGACAGACTTCTACACAATCGGTGTACTTGCACTTGATGCAGTTGTCGGTGACGACGAAGGTCATTTCTAATTCTCTCCTCAGGCGGCGGCAGCGAAGCCCCTTCACGGTAGGGTCGCCAGGTTTGGGAGCGATAGTCTGCGAACCAGGCTAATAGCCCGCAGCATCCCAAACCGCGCGCGATTCTAACAGCTTGAAAGCCTGTATGTTAGATCCGTGTCTTCAATGTATAGAGTAAATCCAGTGCCCGACGAGGTGTCAGGTCGTCCAGGTCGAGCTTGGCCAGTTCATCGAGTACCGGATGCGGCAGGCTGGCGAACAGGTCGCTTTGCTGCGGTGCGGCCGGTTTGCCTTTGGTCGGGCGCGGCGCTTCGTGGGGCAGGCTGGTGGTTTCCAGGCGGCTCAGATGCTCGCGGGCACGGGTAATGACTTCACTTGGCACGCCGGCCAGTTGCGCCACCGCCAAGCCGTAGCTCTGGCTGGCCGGGCCGGGCAGCACGTGGTGCAGGAAGACGATACGCTCGTTGTGCTCGGTGGCATTGAGGTGAACGTTGGCCACCAGCGGCTGGCTTTCCGGCAACACGGTGAGTTCGAAGTAATGGGTGGCGAACAGCGTGTAGGCCCGCAGGTGCGCGAGGCGCTCGGCCGCGGCCCAGGCCAGGGACAAGCCGTCGAAGGTGCTGGTGCCGCGTCCGACTTCGTCCATCAGCACCAGGCTGCGTTCGGTGGCGTTGTGCAGGATGTTTGCGGTTTCGCTCATTTCCACCATGAACGTCGAGCGTCCACCGGCCAGATCGTCACTGGAACCGATCCGGGTGAAGATCCGGTCCACCAGGGATAATTCGCAACTGGCCGCCGGGACGAAACTGCCGATGTGGGCCAGCAGCACGATCAACGCGGTTTGGCGCATGTAGGTGGATTTACCACCCATGTTCGGACCGGTGATCACCAGCATGCGGGTGTTGTCGTCCAGGCTCAGGTCGTTGGCCACGAACGGCGTGGTCAGTACTTGCTCGACCACTGGGTGGCGACCTTGGCTGATGCGCATGCACGGCTCGCTGACGAAGCGTGGGCAGTTGAGGTCCAGGTTCAGCGCGCGCTCGGCCAGGTTGCTCAGCACGTCCAGTTCCGCCAAGGCGCCGGCGGTGTCCTGCAACGGCGGCAGTTGGCTGATCAGGTCCTCGAGCAATGCTTCATAGAGCATCTTTTCCCGGGCCAGGGCGCGGCTCTTGGCGGACAGCGCCTTGTCTTCGAACGCCTTGAGTTCCGGGGTAATGAACCGCTCGGCGCCCTTGAGGGTCTGGCGGCGAACATAATCGGCCGGGGCCTGTTCGGCCTGCTTGCTCGGCAACTCGATGAAATAACCGTGGATGCGGTTGTAGCCGACCTTGAGGTTGGCCAGGCCGGTGCGGGCTTTTTCCCGGGCCTCGAGGTCGATCAGGAACTGGCCGGCGTTCTCGCTCAGCGCTTGCAGCTCGTCGAGTTCGGCGTCGTAGCCGGTTTTCAACACACCACCGTCACGGATCACCGCCGGTGGGTTATCGATGATGGCTTTTTCCAGCAGCGCGGCCAGTTCCGGGTAGGTGCTGGTGGTGCGTGCCAGTTGTTGCAGGTGCGGCGCTTCGAGGTCGGTCATCGCCACCTGCAGTTCAGGCAACGCACCGAGGGCATCGCGCAAGCGCGCCAGGTCACGGGGACGGGCGTTGCGCAGGCCGATTCGGGCGAGGATTCGCTCGATGTCACCGATTTCCTTGAGTTGCGGTTGCAACTGCTCGAAGCGATAGCGATCCAGCAGGCAGGTAATGGAGGACTGGCGCGCCAACAGCACGGTCAGGTCCCGCAGCGGCCGATTCAACCAGCGAGTCAGCAGGCGGCTGCCCATGGCGGTCTGGCAGCGATCGACCACCGATTGCAAGGTGTTGTCGCGCCCGCCGGCCAGGTTGGTGTCCAGCTCCAGGTTGCGTCGGCTCGCGCCGTCCAGCACCACGGTGTCATCCAGGCGCTCATGACGCAGGCTGCGCAAATGGGGCAGGGCGGTGCGCTGGGTTTCCTTGGCGTAGGCCAGCAGGCAACCGGCCGCGCCGATGGCCAGGGTCAGGTTTTCGCAGCCGAAGCCCTTGAGGTCCTGGGTGGAAAACTGTTGGCAGAGACTTTTCAGCGCCGAATCACGCTCGAAATCCCACGGCGCCCGACGCCGCACGCCACGGCGTTTTTCTGCCGGCAGGTCTTTGGGCCAGTCGTCCGGGATCAGCAGTTCCACCGGGTTGACCCGCTCCAGTTCGGCCAGCAGGTTTTCCCAGCCCTTGATTTCCAGTACCGAGAAATTGCCACTGGTGATGTCCAGCACCGCCAGGCCGAACAGGCGTTCATCCCCAAGCACTGCGGCGATCAGGTTGTCCCGGCGTTCGTCCAGCAAGGCCTCGTCACTGACTGTACCCGGGGTGATGATCCGCACGACTTGGCGTTCCACGGGGCCCTTGCTGGTGGCAGGGTCGCCGACTTGCTCGCAAATCACCACGGATTCGCCGAGCTTGACCAGCTTCGCCAGGTAACCTTCCGCCGCGTGGTAAGGAATCCCACACATCGGAATCGCCATGCCTGCCGATTGCCCACGTGCCGTCAGGGTGATGTCTAGCAACTTGGCGGCTTTCTTCGCATCCTCGTAGAAGATCTCGTAGAAGTCGCCCATGCGGTAGAACATCAGCTGATCGGGGTGTTGGTTCTTCAGGCGCCAGTATTGTTGCATCATCGGCGTGTGGCTGGAGAGGTCGTTCACGGCGGTATTCATGGGTGTCAGGCAAGCTCGTTGAAAGGTGTGGGGCAAAAGGAGGGGCATTGGCCCGGCTTTTCCGCGATGGGCGCAAGGTTAACATGGGCGGTCTGGTGCTACCCAGCGTTTGGGATTGTGTGCATATCCGTTGCTGCGGTAACGGCTGCTTAGGGTTCCGCCCCGACGGCGGGCTCACTTTCGAAAATCCAGCGTGGTTAATGGGGCGCGGAGATCAACGTCCACCGCGAGGCGGCCTGATAGCCGACCTGATTCTTGGCGGGACCGCGTTTCCCCCTGTGGGAGCGGGCTTGAACTCGTGAAGGCGGCACCACAGTCGATGAAAATGTTGGACGGCATTACGACACTTGATCGAGCTCTCTTGAATCTGGAGATCAGGCTCGTTTTACCTCGGCTTGCATCATCACCAGATTCTGCTGCTTGGTAGCCTCGGCCAATACCTTGCGGTAAACACGTTTCTTTTCCTTCGATTTTGCGTTACGAATGAAATCAGCAAAGGGGCGTTTGGCTCCTTTGGACAAGCCTTGCTTGATCGAAATCATAGTGCGCTCCCGATGGCGGTTCATTGGCGCTCCAGCGCGAAGCGCTCACTCGCGACTAAACGAGGGCGGCGGCTGTACGCAGGTTAGTCGACCGGGGATCCAAGGAACCGGCGCGCCCGAGGGCGCCCTGCGCACAGCTACCATCAAGTGCAGGAATAAGGAATACCTGACTGAATGGAGCAATGAACACCTTGGAATACCGAGCGACTAAACCCGATCACTGATGGGCAGTGACGAGAACCAAAGTACCGATGGGATCCAAGGTGGACAAGCCGGCGGATTCTGGCGCAGTGGTAGGCATAGGCGCAAGGCGATGTAGCCTGGTGTCGCATATTTGAAGGACGCGGATTGAGGGATTTCCCAAGAAGTTGTAGGGGAAATTCCCCAATATAAGGATTGGACTGAACCCGTGGCGAGGGAGCTTGCTCCCGCTGGCGTGCGTAGCGCGCCCAAAAGGACTGAGCTCAATTCGCCGAATGCTCAGTGATTGGAGGTTTTTTGGGGCTGCTGCGCAGCCCAGCGGGAGCAAGCTCCCTCGCCACGGTGGATCGGGCCGACCTTGAGTGAATGGTTTCTTCATCGATATGCATGTTTATGCAAAACAGCATTTGTCTTCTGCGAAAAGAACAAGCACTATGCGCGTTATGCAAAAACGCAACGTTTCTACCGTATTAAGAGCATTGCTCGATCAGCACGGGATCTCCCCCACGGAGCTTCACCGGCGTACCGGCGTGCCTCAGTCCACCCTCTCGCGGATCCTCAGCGGCAAGATTGTCGATCCTTCGGATAAACACATCTCGAAGATCGCCGAGTACTTCGCCGTGAGCACCGACCAGTTGCGCGGGCGCGCGGATGTTGCGCCCGCTGGCAATAGCCGCCGCGATGAGCCGCATTCCGAACTCAAGGACATAAGCCTGTGGGACGACGAAACACCCGTCGAAGAAGACGAAGTGTCGGTCCCTTTTCTGCGCGAGGTTGAATTGGCTGCTGGATCAGGAAGATTCGTCATCGAGGAAAGCGAGCGCTCCAGCCTGCGCTTTGGCAAGCGCAGCCTGCGCCATAACGGCGTGCAGTTCGACCAGGCCAAGTGCGTGACGGTGCGCGGCAATAGTATGTTGCCGGTGCTGCGCGACGGTGCCACGGTCGGGGTGAACGCAGGCAAATGCGGGATTGGCGACATCGTCGACGGTGACCTCTACGCCATCAATCACAACGGCCAACTGCGGGTGAAGCAGCTTTATCGCCTGCCCACCGGCATCCGCCTGCGCAGCTTCAACCGCGATGAGCATCCGGACGAGGACTACACCTTCCAGGAAATGCAGGACGAGCAAATCGTCATCCTCGGTCACGTCTTCTGGTGGGGCATGTACGCCCGTTAACCCCTCCGCTGTCAGATAAAACCCGCCGCCGTGCGGGTTTTTTTTCGCCTCTCGAAAACCCGCAACCCCGTATTTGCAAGGGCTCCATGCATTTGCGCATTCGATCTGCATAAATAAATGCATTTACGCATTGACTGTATATGCATCTATGCATATTCTGTGTCCAAGCCGCTCGACAAAGCGGCTGGCAACACAGCTCTTTAGTTCCACCAACAGGCAGCGATGAACCGGCCTTAACGGTTCAGAGGGTTGGCAACTGACCCGGGTGTGCAGCGTAAAGCACCAGAAGCAGTTATCCGGCGGGCAGGGACCGCGGCCGGAGGAACAATTTGAATGGATCCGTACCGCGCCAGTCGCGCCGAAAGATCAAGCGCATTACTGAAAAGCCTGGGCAACCGGGCTTTTTGGAATGCCTGCACCGTGAGGTGCGTTCAACCACATCACCGCCGCCAATGGAGGGCTTCCGATGCTGAAGGATTTCAGATGCGGTCACTGCAAACGACTTCTGGCCCGCGTGGGCGAGAACATCGAACTCCAGATCAAATGTTCCCGGTGTGGGGCGTTGAATCATGTGAAGGCCCTGAGCCTCGAGTTATCGCCTTTGAGCGACATGGATGCGGAATGCTCCGCGCAAAAACATCGACTCTTAAGGTGAACGCATGAAAAAAATCAAACGTCTTATCGGCTCGTTCGTTCTGTCCATGGCGCTGTTGGCGGCCAGCGGTGCTGCCTTCGCAGCCAACCTGGTTGTGAACGGCAGCTTTGAAACCCCCGGTTGTGGCAATGACTGCGTACTGAATACCCCGGCCCAAGCCGACTTCGTGACCGGTTGGACCACGTTTCTGTCAGGCGTGGAGTACATCAATGTCAGAGCTGCCATTGGCAGTTCGGTCGCCGCCGAAGGTGTAATGAGCGTCGACCTCGCCAACTACACCTATCAAAACGGTGGTGGCATCCAGCAGAACATCAACACGGTAGTAGGCGCACGTTATCGCCTGACGTTCAGTGCCGGCAGTTCCAGGTACGTGAACCGCACGGGGACCGGCATCATCAACGTCAAGGTGGCAGGCCAGACCACCCGTTTCGACACCCCTGTCGCCACTAGTGATGCGACCGTATGGGAAACCAGAACCTACGATTTCACCGCCGTGAGCGATCAAACTACGTTGAGCTTCTGGAATGAGCAGGATCCGAATGCTCACTTCGCCTTTATTGACAACGTCATTGTCGAGCGACTGTAAACGTCGCCGGCCTTACGCACGATCCCGTCAAGCTTAATTTATCCAAAGGAAATCAATTAATGAAAAAATTGCTCAGCGTATTGATCGCAGCCGTCCTGGCGACCCAGGCCCTCCACGCGTTTGCCGAAACCTCACCTGTCGGTTCCTGGCAATTCGCTTATTACCACGTTCCGGGCGGCGGTTTTTATGCCAACCAAACTATCTGTTTCAAAGAAGACAACACCTGGTACTCGAGTTCCCAGGCCGGCTGGAAGGGCGCATGGTTCCAGAACGGGGACGATCTCCAATGGAACGGGAGTGTGCCCATGCCGGGTGCAGGGAGTGCCAACAATCTCGCGACCATTGCCATGGGTAAGTTAGCTGTCGCTGGTTCGATGTCGGGTAACTACGCGGAATGGGCCGCACCCAGTGCGCTACCGCTGTCTTGGGACAGGCACTACACCTACACCATGACTTACAAAGGCGCGACCTGCGCTGCGCCAAAGTGATGTCAGCCCCCAATTGCCTGACAAACGTTTGAACGCCGTTTCTAGCGACTTAATGGGTTTCATCGACCCACATCTCTTTCAACTTCAAACAACTTCCCCGCCCAATCTTAATCACCCCCAGGAAACGAGACATGACAAACGAGCAACAAGCGTTGCTGGACATGCCGATCTGGCTGGTCATCGTGCTCGCCCTGGTGGGCGGGGTGTCCGGCGAGATGTGGCGCGCTGACAAGGAGGGCGCCCGTGGTTGGCCGTTGCTGCGCCGCGTGGTGCTGCGCTCCGGTGCCTGCGTGGTCTGCGGCGTGTCGGCAACCATGCTGTTGTATGCCCTGGGCATGTCGATCTGGAGTGCTTGCGCACTGGGTTGCCTGACCGCCATGGCCGGTGCCGATGTGGCGATCGGTCTTTACGAGCGCTGGGTCGCCAAGCGGCTCGGCGTTTGCGAAGTCCCTCCGCGGGACCTACCGCCCGACCAGCAGTGAATCGACAGCGCTGATCCATACACAAGGAGGCGATCAATGCCTGCCCTTATCGAAAAACCGTCGCAGTTGTTCTCGGCCATTGCCCAGACGCTGCGCGCCATTTATCCCGCCTTGAAAGTCGGCAGCCCCCAGGCGTTCGATGGCGCCGACGACCAACCCTGGGTGCTGATTGCGCTTGAGCGCGATGCGCCCGGTAACCGCGCCAATGACGGGCGTATCGCCCATGTCCTGACGGTGTCCTTGCAAGTGGTCATGGCCGTTCCAGGATGGGAGGCCTGTGATCTGGCCGGTGAATTGAAACACCTGGTCATGGATAACCGCTGGGGCCTGTCGGGTGATCAATGCGACCTGCCCACGGAAATCGATGGCATCGCATCCACGTTCATCCACGAAGCACGGGCGTACAGCGCCTGGACTCTTTCCTTCAACCAAACCCTGTACCTCGGCCCGACGCTGCTGGAGGACCCGTTGGGCATCCCGAAATTTGCCCGTACCTGGGAAGTGTCGAACATCGACGACCCGGATCAATACACCGCACTCGAGGGCTGAGCCATGTTCGATGGGCTGTTACGGATGCACCTGGGGCCGATCGTCGAGCGTCTGGCTCAGATGGAAACCGAGCTGGAAGATTTGCATCGGCGTGCGGAGAGTTTCTGCCGCATTGGCGTTTGCCAGGAAGTCGATGCGGCCAGCAACACCTGCAAGGTCAGCCATGGTGGCCTGCTGACCCCGGCGATCCGCTTTTTCAACCCGAGCGCCGGCGCCCAGAGCGAGTCGCGGATTCCGTCCGTGGGCGAGCAGTGCCTGTTGCTCAACCATGGCGGCGGCGAGAGCGGCGGGCAGGCAGTGGCGTTGTTCGGCCTCAACGGCGGTCAGTTTCCGCCCGTCTCGACCCGGGCCTCGCTGACGCGGCGCCTCTATCAGGACGGTACGGAAAACGGCTACGACCATGCCAGCCATGTCCTGCACTGGCAGAACGGCCCGGCGACGTTCAGCGGTTCCCGTGAAGCGCTCCAACTGAGCATCGGCCCGTCGCGGTTGGCGATGACCGCCGACGCCATCGAATGGCAGCTGGGCGCCGTCGGCATTCGGCTCGACGCCTCCGGCGTGCACCTGAGCGGCCCGGTGGTGGATCACCAGGGACGCGTCATCAGTACCGCATAAGAGATTTCCTCATGATTGGAATCGATCGAAATACCGGCGCCACGGTCGACGACTGGCTGCAGTTCGTACAGCGCGCCACCCGGGCGTTGACGACGCCGTTGGGCACTCGCCAGAAGCGCCCGTTGTATGGCTGCGCACTCACGCAGTTGCTGGGGCAGAACCTTGGTGACGACTTGCTGATCCTCGCCCAGAACCACGCGGCCCAAGCGTTCTACAACCCACAAAACGGCATCGGTGATTTCGAGCCGCAGGTCATTGTCGCCAGTCGACACGGCGCCGGCTTGCTGTTGCGTTTCGCCGGCACCTGGAAAAACCGCAAACAGACGTTCGAGGTGGTGACATGAGCATGCTGATACCCGGCCAGAACCAACTGGCCGAACCGGCCATCGTCACTGTCGAAGCGTTCGAGGACTTGCTCGCAGAGTTCAAGACCTTCGTGGTCGAGTACGTCGGCGCGCGCTCGCCAGCAAGTGCGGCGAAGCTGGTGGACAGTCTTGAAAACGAAAGTGAACTGCTGACCCTGGCGCTTGAAGCCTTCTGCGTACGGCTGCAAACCCACGAACGCAAATACAACGCCCGCATCAAGCAGATGTTGGCGTGGTGGGCCACCGGGACCAACCTCGACGCTCGTCTCGCGGACATGGGCCTTGAGCGTCAGTTGCTCGACCCGGGCGACCCGGCGGCTTTCCCGCCCATCGCTCCGGTCTACGAGAGTGACGATGATGCCCGCTTGCGCTACTACCTGGCGCCCCATGCTCCGGCGGCGGGCTCGCGCATGCAGTACCGGCGAGAGATCTTCACCTTGGGCGAAAGGCCTGTGGTGAAGGTGGACAGTGCCGCTGGCGGTGTCGTGAACGTGACCTACACATTCGATCCGGACGGTCTCGCCGCGCAGGTCAAGGACGGCAACGGACGCCGGACGGCGCCGGGGGAGGTCACGGTCACAGTGCTTTCCCGCGAGGGCGACGGCACACCGTCCGAAGCGCTGCTCAACGGTGTTCGCCAGCACTTCGCCCGGCCTGATGTGCGACCGGAAACCGACCTGGTCATCGTGCAGGCCGCACAAATCAAACCTTACAAAATCCGCGTCGTGGCGAAGATCAATGCCGGCCCGGATTCAGGCTTGACCCAGGTTGCCGCCGAGCAGCAGTTGCAGGCGTATGCCCAGGCCTGCCATCGCTTGGAAGGGCGGGTGGACCCGAGCTGGATCGACTACACGCTGCACAGCGCTGGCGCGGTCCAGCTTGAGATTCTCGAACCGCTGGTGCCGATTGTGACCACGGCTTTCCAAGCCCCGTACTGCACGGGCGTCGAGGTTGAGGTGGACACGTTATGAGTGACGACACACCTCGCCCGAGTCTGCTGCCGGCCAACAGTTCACCGTTGGAAAGGGCACTGGATCTGGGGTTCGCTCGGCTGCTCGAACGCATCGATCCGCCGTTTCCCGAGCTGATGAACCCGGCCACCACGCCCTTGGCGTTCCTGCCGTATCTCGCGGCGGATCGTGGGGTCAACGAGTGGAGCTCCACGGCGCCCGAAGCTGAAAAGCGCCTGACCGTTGAACTCGCCTGGCCAACCGCCCGGCAGGCCGGGACGCGAAAAGCGCTGGAAAATGCTGCCAAGGGTTTGCAGCTGATGCCTGAAGTGCGCGCCTGGTATGAGCAAACACCCGCTGGCCCGCCCTACAGTTTTTCCGTCAGGGCATTTACCGAGCAGCCCTACAGCGAAGAAATCGACGCCCGTCTCGACCGTCGCCTGGCGGATGCCAAAAGCGAACGCGACACCTTGAAGGTGTCTGTCGGCTTGAGTGCATTCGGCCGTCACGTCATCGGCGCCGCGACGCTGTGCGGCGAACTGACCACGGTTTATCCGATCGTCATCGAAGGACTGGAAGCCTCGGGCCAGGCCTTCATGGCCGCCGGACTCTACACCGTCGAAACCTCCACTATTTATCCACAGGGGTCCTAAATGGCCGACTACTACACCCTGCTCACCGATGCGGGGATCGCCTACGAAACCGCCTGCAAGGCGGCGGGCACACCCATCAAGCTGTCGCAGATTTCCGTCGGTGATGGCGGCGGCGAGGTTTACAACCCGGCCGCCACCGCCACGGCGCTCAAACGCGAAGTGTGGCGCGGGCCGCTCAATGCGCTGTTCCAGGATGAGAAAAACCCGAGTTGGTTGCTGGCCGAAGTGACCATCCCGCCGGAAGTGGGCGGCTGGTATGTGCGAGAGGCCGGGATCTGGACCGATACCGGGATCCTGTATGCGATTGTCAAATATCCGGAGTCGTTTAAACCGGTGTTGGCGACGTCCGGCTCGGGCAAAGAGTTCTACATTCGGTCGATTTTCGAGACCAGCAATGCTGAGTTGGTGACGTTGCTGATCGACGATACGGTGGTCAAGGCGACGCGGGCTTGGGTGGCGAGTTATGTCGCTGATGAACTTGCCAAGCTCGACCGGAAACAGTCGGTGCGGGTAGCGACGACGGGCAATATTGTCTTGAGTGGCGCGCAGGCGATCGATGGTGTTGCGGTGGTCGCCGGGAATCGGGTGTTGGTCAAGTCTCAGACTTTGGCGAAAGACAACGGCATTTACGTGGCCGCGAACGACGCTTGGGTTCGGGCAAAGGATGCCGATGCGAGCGCCGAAGTGACTTCGGGGTTGATTGTCTCGGTGGAGGAGGGCGCGACGCTTACCAACACGATCTGGCAGTTGGTAACCGATGGGGCGATTGTGTTGGGCGCTACGGGGTTGGTGTTTCAGAACATCACTCAAGGGTTTGCGCCGCTCAGCTCCCCGGCCTTTCAGGGAAACCCTACGGCCCCGACGCCGGTCGCTACGGATAACGATACATCCATTGCGACGACTGCATTTGTTCGAAACGTTCTGGCCCGCTACGGCATAGCCAGTTATGGGTATGTGTGGAACGGCAACATCGACCTGATTAACGAAACGGGGGTTTACACCTTCAGCGACGGTTCATCTGGAATGCGACCGAAGAATCCTACAACCGGGGCTGATATCCCGAGGGGTGTGTTTTTTCACATGGAGCGAGATAACACGCTCTCGGCGCTACAGATTTGGGAGTCGGTCAATGCCGGTGTTGCTCTGACGTTTAAACGCTCTCGCTTGAGCAACGGCGTATGGACTGCGTGGGCGCAGTTGTGGGACGAACTCAACACGCCCAAACAGGCTAACCCGCTTGATTTGACTGCGGGCGCAATGCTCGCCCCCGGTTCATTCGGCATTGGTAAGTCCATCGTCGGTACCGAAACCAATCTGAACAACTACACCGTATCGGGCATCTATCTGGTCCCTGAGTCTGGCTTGGTCAACATCCCACCCGGTTGGTCCGCCACCCGCCGGTACAACTTGACGGTGGGGCTTGCCGGTGTGGGCAGTCGGCTGACCCAAACCTTGATGTCCGGCATGTCGGGCGATGCGGTAGGGATGGCGATCCGGGTCTGCCAAGAAAATGGAACGTGGACAGACTGGGAAGAGGTCACAACCAGTCGACATGGTCCTTTCAAGGCGACTCAGACTTACAAGTCGGCCGGGGTGTTTACCTGGACGGTACCCGCCGGGGTTAAGAAGGTCTGGGTTACGGTCATTGGCGGTGGGGGCGGCGGCGGTCGTGCAGGCGTCTCCGGGGCAGGATCAGGTGGCGGTGGTGGCGGTGGTTGGGCGCAAAAGCTTGTTGATCTCTCGAGCGTAACCAGCGTTACGGTGACTATAGGCGCTGGAGGTGCTGGCGCTACCTTGGAAGGAGCATCGGGCGATACCGGTGCGACATCGTCCTTTGGTAGCTATCTATCCGCAACCGGAGGATTCGGGGGCATGGGCAGCGCGCCGTCCGGCCATGCAAATGGGCCTGGTAGTGGTGGTCTCGGTACAGGAGGGGACTTCAATACTTCTCTTGGAGTTGGGCATGTCAGCTACGGGCCTGTTGGCGGCTCAGGTGGTGGGCCGGGAGCTCGATGCACCCAAGGGTTGTATCCAGGTAACACCGGCGTAGGCCCAGGAGGTGGTGGCTCGGGCGCGTACTTCGGTTACAACGGTGGCGCAGGGGCTGCTGGCAACGTAATTATTCAGTGGTGATTAGCATGTGGGCAAGAATCGAAAACGGGACGGTAGTTGAAATTACCGACGTTGATCCAACGGAACGCTTCCACCCGGATCTAATGTGGAGGGCTTGCTCCAAGGATGTGCGGCCAGACTGGATATTAATGGATAGCGAGTTTTCTCAACCATTGGCAGTTTCCCCTTCCGAGCAGGACGATACTGAGCGGGTATGGCGCAACATTGAATTGCAAAGCACTGAATGGCTTGCGACACGACACCGCGATGAACAAGACATTGGGCAAGGCACTACGCTTACGGCTGCTCAATATTCTGAATTGCTTGGCTACCGTCAGAGGCTTCGGGATTGGCCGCAAACAAGTACTTTTCCAAACGCGGAGTTGCGGCCGATTGCACCACGCTGGATCGCCGAGCAATCCCAATAAGCGACCCGCACCGGCAATGCCATTCACCAATCCGTCGCGAGGGAGCTTGATCCCGCTTGAGTGCGCTCACAAAAGTGGCCGCTGCGCAGCCCAAGGGGGGTAAATCTCCTCGCCACAATGACTCGACAAGCCTTAAGTGAAGCGCATTCCCCGCACCAGCGGGGCGTTTTTCTTTCCGCAGCACATCACAAAAAACTCATAAAAGCCCCTTCCCAAGGGGCTTTTCCATATCTGGAGAACCAAAAATGGCACCACGCCAAACCTACACCGTGCTCCTCCCATTCCCCACCGGCGGTGGTCACTGGTCGACCACCGGCCAGGAACTCGACCTGCTCGACGTCGAGGCCAATGCCTTGCGCAGCGCCGGTCGCCTGGAGCTGAAAAAAACCGAGGCCGGCGAATCGGCCTCTGTATCCACCCCGGCCAAAAAGGCCGCCACCAAAAAGGCTGAATAACCATGGCTGAGGTTTTGAACTTCGAGCACAACGGCATTACCGTCAATGCCACTGAATCTCCCGAGGCCATGGGTGGCCTGGGTGACAACGTCATCGGGCTGGTCGGCACCGCGCCGAATGCCAACCCGCTGATTCCGAAAAACACCCCGTTCCGCATCAACAGCTTCACCACCCAGGCCCAGCTGGACCCGACCGGTGCCGAAGCGGGGACGTTGTTCCACGCCGTCTACCAGATCCTCAAGGTGGTCAAGGTGCCGGTGTACGTGGTGATCGTCGAAGAGGGCGCCACGCTGGCCGACACGCAGAACAATGTGATCGGCGGCATCGAAGCGCAGACCGGTCGCAAGTTGGGCTTGGCGGCGTTGAGTGGGGTCGCTGAAGACCTGACCATCATCGGCGCGCCAGGCTTTACCGGCACCAAGGCCGTCGCCAGTGAGTTCGCCTCGTTCGGCAAGCGCATCAAGGCCCGTGTGGTGCTCGATGGCAAGGATGCCTCGGTCGCCGACCAGGTGACTTACAGCCAGGAGCTGGGCGGCGCGGACCTCGGTTTCGACCGTTGCCTGGTGGTGCACAACATGCCGGCGGTGTACTCCAAGGCCGCGAAGAAAAACGTCTTCCTGGCGCCGTCGAGCCTGGCCATCGCCGCCCTCGCCAAGGTCAAGCAATGGGAGAGCCCGGGCAACCAGGTCACCTACGCCGAAGACGTTTCCCGCACCGTGGAATACAACATCCTCGACACCTCCACCGAAGGCGATCTGCTCAACCGCTACGGCGTCAGTTACTACGCCCGGACCATCCTTGGCGGCTTCTCCTTGCTGGGCAACCGCTCCATCACCGGCAAGTTCATCAGCTACGTCGGCCTGGAAGACGCCATCAGCCGCAAGCTGGTCAAGGCCGGGCAGAAGGCCATGGCGAAGAATCTGACCAAGTCGTTCATGGACCAGGAAGTGAAGCGCATCAACGACTGGCTGCAAACCCTGGTTGCCGACGAAACCATTCCCGGCGGCAGCGTGTACCTGCACCCTGAATTGAACAGCGTCGAGAAGTACAAGAACGGCACTTGGTACGTGGTCATCGACTACGGCCGCTACGCGCCGAACGAACACATGATTTATCAACTCAATGCCCGCGATGAAATCATCGAGCAGTTCCTGGAGGACGTTCTCTAATGTTTACCAACCGCGTAAGACAGGCCATCGCGGCCACCCTGCAAGGCTTGCCGTTGTCGGCGACCGTGGAAGAGTTCACCCCGCCGAAGATCGAATTCGACATGGAAGAGATGCGTGGCGGCCGTTTCATTGGCGAGGAAATGGCCAAGAGCGGCAAAGTGCTGACAGCCAAGCTGACGCTGCAAGGCCTTGGTCCGGAAGTCATGCTGGCGCTGGGCGTGAGCGTGGGCGACGACATTCTGCTGAACGTGCGTGAAGCCGGCCAGGATCAGGACGGCAACACCTGGTTTACCTACCACACGGTGGGTGGCAAGTTGAAGTCCCTCGAGGAAACCCTGCTGAAAATGGGCGAGAAACCCAAGACCAACCTGGAGCTGTCCTGCCGCACCTACAACCGCCTGGAAAACGGCGTCCCGGTGATCGACATTGACGTGCGCACCCAGAAGTTCGTGCTCAACGGCGTCGACATCCTCGGCGATGCTCGCCGTGCGGTGTTGTTGCCGTAAACGAATGCCCGTCAGTTGAACCCAATCCTTGTGAGAGCGAGCTTGCTCGCGATAGCGGTGTGTCAGCCAACATCGATGCTGACTGATCCGACGTCATCGCGAGCGAGCTCGCTCCCACAGGTTGTCCTCTGATTTACCAAGGAACTGATTCCATGCCCTGGACACCTCCCGTTCACGTCTTGCTGTCGCCGATCATCGGTGACGACGATGCGCGGATCGAGCAGCTCCCCCTCAAACCGCTGTACTACGCCGCGCAAAAAGACGCCCTGGCCCGCGTCGGCGATGATGAAGACGATCAGTTCTTCGAACTGGCCAAACTGGCCACCGGGTTGTCGGTCAAGGAACTCGACCAGCTCAAGCGCCCGGACTACGTGAGCATTGCCCAGTACGTGCACGACATGTCGACGCGCCCGGCGTCGCACTTTCTGGATGAGCCACAGGGCGATCCCGACCAGGTGCAACTGCTGCAACCGCTCGACGTCGCGGGTCGCAGCCTGACGTCGCTGACCCTGGAAATGCCGGTGCTGCGTGCGACCAAGGCGATGAAAAAACTGAAGACGGCCAAGGAGCGCGCCGAGTTCATCACCGCCCACTGCACCGGCCTGATGATTCCCGACCTGGACCGGCTGACCGTGCCCGACTGGACGCAACTGCAGGTGCGCATCGACGATTTTTTAAACAAACCGGCGGACTTCTTTCGGAGCGCGACATCGAAGTGATCCTCGATGTGGTGCCGCTCATTTACTCGGTAAGTGAGGCGGAAATCCTGGAGTGGGACGCCGGCAAGGCCTTGCGCCGCTACGACATTGCGATCACTCGCCTTGGCGTGAAACAGGAGTAGAGCGGGATGGCGGACGATAGATATTCGCTCAAATACGCAGCCTTCAATGAGAGTGGGTTGGCGTTCGGTAATACCAGCCCTACGAACGGTGTGTCAGCACAAGGCACGTTCGCCAGGGATCAGCTGTCGGGCCTCGACCTGGCGCTGGAGAAACTTGGGCTCAAGCTCGGGTTGCTGACCACGGCGATCGAGTCGTTGACCGTGAAGCTATCGGCGCAACGATTGTTTTCCCAAACGATGGGGGCCGGCACCAAGGGTGAGTCGGCCAATGAGCCAAAGGGTAAGTCGGGTGGCGGTATCGAACCACCGGCGCTGCTCAAACCGGCGATAGCGATGGATGCGGCCATGGCCGATCTGAAGCAGGCCGGCCACTTCACGCCTCGCCAGATTGCAGAAATGGCGGAGCCAACCCAGCGTATCGCCAGTGCGCCGTTGGTGGCGGCCGGCGGGACCACGGCGGTTGAGGTGGTGAGGATGCAAAGCCTG
Source organism: Pseudomonas sp. NFACC05-1 (assembly GCF_900100135.1). NCBI lineage: Bacteria > Pseudomonadati > Pseudomonadota > Gammaproteobacteria > Pseudomonadales > Pseudomonadaceae > Pseudomonas > Pseudomonas sp. NFACC05-1. The sequence goes on from NZ_FMTR01000009.1 coordinate 43,256, forward strand.
GCGGCCAGGGCAGGAGTCGGCAGCGATCTGCCCAATGCCTCGGACCGGCAATTGGCGCTGTTGCGCTTCGCCAGTGATGCGGGTGTCACAGCATCGACGTTCAAAATGCCAGCCATGGAAGCCGCCGAGATGCTGCTCGGCTGGCGCACTTCCATGAAGCTCAGCGCAGAGAAAGCGTTTGATCTGGCGGACGCTACCAACCATCTGAGCAAGATTCCCGGTGGTGCGAAAGCGAATGAGATCGGCACAGTGTTGCAGCGTGACGGTGCGGCCGCGACCTCGGCGGGCCTGCAGCCTGCCCAAGCTGCGGCGCTGACGGCGGCACTTCTCAATACCGGCGCGCAACAAGCTGAAGCGGGTGTGGCGCTCGATCACTTCACGACTGCTCTAGGCAAGGGCGATCAGGCCTCCGCGACCGAGCAAGCGGCTTGGAAGCAACTGGGACTTGATCCCAAAGAGGTGGCGAGCGGCTTGCGTGACAAGGACGCCGCGCCGGGGACAGTGATGTCGGTGCTGGCGGCCTTGAACGCGCAGCCGGCCGAAAAACGCTCGTCCCTGGCCTCTTCGTTGTTTGGCTCTGGGGATGCCGCGGTGTTGCGCATGTCGCAGAAACTCGACGATGTGAACGCCGCGTTCTGGCAGGTCAAAGACCCAGGCCAATATGCCACTTCACAATTGGACAACAACGGTTCGGTGCGGCAGGACGCGTTGGCGCTGTCGAACACCCGGCAGGGCCAACTGAACGTCCTCAACGCCCGCAGCGAGCGTTTGTCGCTGGCCACGGGCAATGCCCTGATGCCCTCGACGGATACCTCGTTCCAGTGGTTGGGGTCGCTGGCCGATGGCATGAGTGAGTTGGCGGAGTCCTCACCTAAAGCCGCTGCGGCCATTGTGTTGATTGGCGCGGCGATCAAACCGCTGGTGGGCGCGCTGCTCAAGGCTGTAGGGGATGAGATGTCCAATCAGGTGGCCAAGCGGGTGTTGGGCAAGGTCGCTCCGCACCTTCCCGGCCGATTGGGGGAAGTGATCTCCGAAGATTTCAGAAATCCTCGTGGGGACAAGCTGGATACACGCAATGCCAACCAGCGTCCCGAATCCACGAGCAGGACGAAAATACGCGTCAGTACACGAGGCTCACTGGGAGGCGCAGGGCGTTTTTCACCCGGGCCAACGGCCTCATTACGCTCGATGACCCGCAGGGCGCCCGGCCCATTAAAAGTAGTCGGTGCCGTCGCTGATGTGGCCGAGGGTGTACTGACCGGCGACAAACGAATGATGAGTGCAGGCCTGGGAGCGGCAGGTGGCGGCTGGGCAGGCGCTGCTGCGGGGTCTGCGGCCGGTGCCGCTTTGGGGAGCGTCGTTCCGGTGATCGGCACTGCCATTGGTGGTCTGGTTGGCGGACTGCTGGGCGGCTGGTTGGGGAGCGATGCGGGCGCGTCCTTGGGGGAGAAGCTCGTCGCCCCCGCCGACAGACTCGCCGCTCCAGACCAGGTCAGCAAAGACCTGGCTAGCACCCAGACAACCACGCAACAAAACACCATGACCGCAAACATCTACATCAACGGCCAGGACCAGGCCAGCGCGAGTCAGTTGGCCAACCTGGTCGTGCAGCAGCTCTCGGGCCAATTCGGCTTGATGACCATGCCCAACTCACTCGCCATGCGCAGTGACGCGGCCCTGACCGACGGAGGTACGTGATGCGTCAGCAAATGGCACTCGGCAGTTTCATTTTCGGTTTGTCGAGAAACTTTGCGTACCACAGCCTGGTACGCACCTCGGACGGTGGCTGGAAGAGCATCGACATCCTCACCAGCAAACCCAAGTCCAGCCAGGTCGGCCAAGGCCTGCAAGGGCTGACGATCACCGGCAAGTCGATGTACGCCACCGCCATGGATCGCCTCGATGAGTTGCGCGCCTTGCAGGCGCAGCGAGTCCCCGTGCCGTTGGTCGATGGCATCGGTCGCAATTGGGGCCTGTGGCAGATCAACAAGGTGACGGAAACCCAGACCGAGATCATTGATGACGGCACGGCGATGGTGGTCGGTTGGGTGGTTGAATTGACGGAGTTCGCCAATGCGTAGGGTTCGAAGTATCGCCGGTGATTCGGTGAATCTGTTGCTGTACCGCGAGCTTGAGCGCTGTGACGACATCGTCGAAGAGGCGCTCTGGCGGCTCAATCCGGGGTTGGCTGAATGGGGGCCTGTATTGCCGGCGGGCGTATGGGTGGTCTTGCCGGAAGTGGACCTCAAGCCCGTGGCAACCCCACCGGTTTCGGCCTGGGATTAAGGAGGCTACATGTCATTGGGTTTCACGCCTGCGGTGGAAGTGTACGGCGCGAACGCCGCGCTGCTCAACGCACGATTGCTCAGTTGGACACACGTCGACGCGGCAGGAATCGAGTCGGATCAATTGACCCTCACCATCAGCCTGGACGGGCTGGAAGGGTTGCCCAGCCTGGGTGGGAAAATCGGTTTGCGGGTCGGCTACCTGGAGTCGGGGCTGGTGGACAAGGGCGAGTTCGTCATTACCCGGCGCACGCCGACGCTGTTCCCGTTGCGCCTGACCTTGGTGGCCATGGCCGCGCCGTTCAGTGCGGCGGACCAGACCGGGTTCAAGCAGCGCCGATCCGTCAGCCATGGACCGACGACCCTGGGGGCGCTGTTTCGTCAACTGACGTCCAGGCACGGTTTTTCTCCCCGGGTGGCGCCAGACCTGGCGCTGATCAAGATCGAGCACATCGACCAGTCCAACGAAACCGACATGGGGTTCCTGACGCGCCTGGCCCATCGTTATGACGCCGTCGCCAAGCCGATCAACGAGCTGTATGTGCTGGCTCGGCGCGGCCAGGCGAAGTCGCTGTCGGGCAAGGTCCTGCCCGAGATAATACTGTCGGTGACGACCAACAATCGTCCTGGCGACCAGGCTTTTATTTCCGCCAAGCTGGATGAAACCGCCCGGGCGAAATACCAAGGCTGCAAGACCCGTTGGTGGGACGCGACGGCCGGCAAGTTGCAGGTCGAGGAGAGCGGCCTCGCGCCGTTCAAGACCCTGCGCCAGCGCTTCCAGAGCGCAGATGACGCCCGCGCTGCCGGTGAAGGCGAGGTGCGCAGGATGATGCGCGAAGCCCTCAAGGTGGCGATCGAGTGCCCTGGCAACCCGGGGCTGTCCGCCGAGGGCATCGTACTGCTGGACGCCACCTGGCCGGATTTCATGCGCGGTCGCTGGTCGATCGACAAGGTCACCGCCAGTGGCGACCGGGAAAAAAGCTATCGCTGCTTGATCAATGCGACTTGCCTGGATGCCAAGGCCTGACGCCATTCCTGTGGGGCTGGTGACTGCACTTTTCTCTCGACAAGCCCTGGGAGCGTGGCCGTAGGATGAGTGGTTCCCCGCGGCCGGGCATCGTCGCGCCGCCCTGGCTGGCAACGCAACTTCAGTAATGTTTTTTCGAGGGACGGTCTATGGACGTCACCCAAGCACAACTTATCAGCATCATGCCCAACGCCCGCTCCCAAGCGGGCGTTTTTGTTTCAGCCCTTAACATCGCCATGTCCCGCCACCGTATCGTCACGCCTAAACGCATCGCTGCGTTCCTGGCGCAAATCGGCCACGAGTCGGGGCAGCTACGGTATGTGCGCGAGCTGGGCAGCGAAGCCTATCTAAGCAAATACGACACCGGCGCGTTGGCCGTTCGCCTGGGCAACTCGCCCCAGGCTGACGGCGACGGCCAGAAGTATCGCGGCCGAGGACTGATCCAGATTACCGGCCATGACAATTATCGTCGCTGTAGTCTTGGCTTGTTCGGTGATGAACGGCTGCTGGCGCTGCCTGAGCTTCTTGAGCAGCCGCAATGGGCATCCGAATCCTCCGCTTGGTTCTGGGAGCAGAGCGGCTTGAACGAGCTGGCCGATCGTGATCAGTTCAACAGCATCACCCGACGCATCAATGGCGGTTTGAACGGCTTGGAGGATCGCCTGCAACTCTGGGCGCGGGCGAGGGCGGTGTTATGCCAGCCTTTGGCCTGATGCCTTTCTCTACTCGTACCCTGGGTATCATCGTTTTACTGGCATTGTTGGCGGGTGGCCCGGCGATGCTGGCGTGGCGAATCCAGGATTGGCGTTATGGCCAGCAGTTGGCGCAGTTGGCCCAAGCCCAGAGCGAGACGTTGAATCAGATAACCCAAGCGGCCGCGACGCAGCAAAAGACCGAGCAAGACAAACGTCTGGCCCTTGAGCAGCAGCTGTCCGCCAGCGAACAAACCCATTACCGAGCCTTGAGCGATGCCCAACGTGACCAGGATCGCCTGCGCGATCGCCTTGCTACTGCCGATGTCCGGCTGTCAGTCCTCCTCGACGCCAACGATGTTGCCGCCGGTTGTGCAGTGCCTGCCGCCACCGGCGCCGGCGGCCTGGATCATGGCGCCCCACGCGCCCGACTTGACCCGGCGCATGCTCAACGAATTATCGCCATCACCGACGCCGGTGATCGCGGATTGATTGCCTTGCAGGCCTGTCAGGCCTATATCAGAGCGCTGGATCGGTAATCCGCCAAGCCTTGCAAGCTTCCATTGCTCGTGTACGGTAGGCCTCAATTGTGTGGAATCAGGAGAGCACCATGGACGACATCACCGAACTGGCCGCTGAGCTGGGCAGGCGCCTGCAGTTGCTCAATGCCCACGTCACCACGGCTGAGTCCTGCACGGGCGGCGGGATTGCCGAGGCGATTACCCGGATTCCCGGGAGTTCGGCCTGGTTCGAGGCGGGTTACGTCACCTATTCCAATCGCCAGAAGACCCAGCAGTTGGACGTACCGGCCGAGTTGTTCGGCACGGTAGGGGCGGTCAGCCGCGAGGTGGTCGAGGCCATGGTGCGAGGCGCCCAGCATAAAAGCCTGGCGCGTTTTGCCGTGGCGGTCAGCGGTGTAGCAGGGCCGGATGGTGGTTCGCCGAACAAGCCGGTGGGCACGGTGTGGCTGGCCTGGGGCGTTGGCGAAGCGGTGATCAGCGAGCAGCGATTCTTTCCGGGCAACCGCGACGAGGTCCGCCGACAAACGGTGAAGGCCGCGCTAGAGGGGCTGCTGCAACATGCCGCTGTAGAAATCTCAAATCAGGGGTAGGCGATCCTCAATCGCTGTGGAATAATACTGGCTACTTATACAGGTGTTGGCCGTCAGGCCTTATTGATTACGTGAGGACTTTAATGGACGACAACAAGAAGAAAGCCTTGGCTGCGGCCTTGGGTCAGATCGAACGTCAATTCGGCAAGGGTGCCGTAATGCGTATGGGCGATCAGGACCGTCAGGCTATTCCTTCCATCTCCACCGGCTCCCTGGGCCTGGACATCGCGCTTGGCATCGGCGGCCTGCCAAAAGGCCGAATCGTTGAAATCTACGGTCCTGAGTCGTCCGGTAAAACCACCCTGACGCTGTCGGTGATCGCCCAGGCCCAAAAAGCCGGTGCAACCTGCGCCTTCGTCGACGCCGAACACGCCCTGGACCCGGAATACGCCGGCAAACTGGGTGTCAACGTCGACGACCTGCTGGTTTCCCAGCCGGATACCGGCGAACAGGCCCTGGAAATCACCGACATGCTGGTACGTTCCAACGCGGTTGACGTGATCATCGTCGACTCCGTGGCGGCACTGGTACCCAAAGCTGAAATCGAAGGTGAAATGGGCGACATGCACGTGGGCCTCCAGGCTCGCCTGATGTCCCAGGCCCTGCGCAAGATCACCGGTAACATCAAGAACGCCAACTGCCTGGTGATCTTCATCAACCAGATCCGTATGAAGATCGGCGTGATGTTCGGCAGTCCGGAAACCACCACCGGTGGTAACGCGCTGAAGTTCTACGCCTCGGTTCGCCTCGATATCCGCCGTACTGGCGCGGTGAAGGAAGGTGACGAGGTGGTCGGCAGCGAAACCCGCGTCAAGGTCGTGAAGAACAAGGTGGCTTCGCCGTTCCGTCAGGCCGAGTTCCAGATTCTTTACGGCAAGGGCATCTACCTCAATGGCGAGATGATCGACCTGGGTGTGCTGCACGGTTTCGTCGAGAAGTCGGGCGCCTGGTATGCCTACAACGGCACCAAGATCGGTCAGGGCAAGGCCAACTCGGCCAAGTTCCTGGCGGATAACCCGGAAGTCGCCGCTGCTCTCGAGAAGCAATTGCGTGACAAGCTGTTGAGCCCGGTGGCAGACGTCAAGTCCGTGGCTAATCGCGAGACCGCTGACGACCTGGCTGACGCTGACATCTGATCGAATCGATGACCGTCGTCCTCGATACCCTCGTCGCGGTGCGACGAACCGCGATGGACCTGCTCGCCAGGCGCGAGCATGGTCGAGTCGAGCTGACGCGTAAGCTGCGTCAGCGCGGCGCTCCCGATGAGTTGATCGACACAGCCCTCGACCGTTTGACCGAAGAGGGCTTGCTGTCGGAGTCCCGTTACCTGGAAAGCTTTGTCTCTTATCGCGCTCGCTCCGGTTATGGTCCTTTGCGAATTCGTGAGGAACTGGGCCAGCGTGGTTTGCAACGCCCGGATATCGAACTTGCCTTGCGCGAAAGCGGTATCGATTGGCAGGAGCAACTGACGGACACCTGGCGCCGCAAGTTCTCAGGACATTTACCCATCGATGCGCGGGAACGAGCCAAACAAGGGCGTTTCCTGGCGTATCGAGGTTACTCCATGGAAATGATCAACCGCTTGTTCAGCGGTCGCGGTATGGATGACTAAACAAAAACGGCCTGCTATTTCGATAGCAGGCCGTTTTTTTATGGGCTCAGGTTACCTTGATCGGCTCCCATGTGAGGGGGTGGGGTTTTGAGGCGGGCTGGGCCCAGTTTTGCGGCAGGTTGATGTAATCCACCAGTTCCCTCAAGCGACCGTGATCCCGGGCGTTGAAGGCAAACGCCAGTCGGGTCAGATGACTGAACTGGGCTTCGTCGTGCTCTTCACCGCTGTAGTCATGTTGATGAAAACAGTCGTTTAGGCACAAATCGGCGAATTCTCCCTGCATCTGCTGCAACGCCTGTTCGTTTAGCTTGTGATTCATGCGGATCACGAACTGATGCTTGAGCCAGCGACTGGAGTGAAAGTTGCGGTAGAACTGGTTGATTTCTTCCACGGCCTCTTCGGCGTTGTACACCAGGCGCATCAGCTTCATGTCGGTGGGCAGGATGTAGCGGTTTTCCTCCAATTGCTCGCGGATAAAGTTCAGGGCTCCTTGCCAGAACTTGCCCCCTGGCACATCCAGCAGGACCACCGGTACCAAAGGGCTCTTGCCTGTCTGTACCAGCGTCAGGACTTCCAGCGCTTCATCAAGCGTGCCGAAACCGCCGGGGCAGAGCACCAGTGCGTCGGCCTCTTTGACGAAAAACAGTTTACGGGTGAAGAAGAAGTGGAACGGCAGCAGGTTCGGCGTGCCCTCGACGGTCGGGTTTGCGTGTTGCTCGAAAGGCAGGGTGATGTTGAATCCCAGGCTGTGGTCGCGCCCTGCGCCTTCATGGGCGGCGGCCATGATGCCACCGCCGGCGCCGGTGATGACCATCATGTCCGAGCGGGCCAGCGCCGCCCCCAGCTCTCGGGCCAGGCCATACAGCGGATGTTCGATGGGTGTTCGGGCCGAGCCGAAGACCGTGACCTTGCGTCGGCCCTTGAACTGCTCGAGGGTACGGAAGGCGTGTTCCAGTTCCCTCAGGGCTTGTAGTGTGATCTTGGCATTCCAGCGGTTGTGATCTTCCTGGGCCATGCGCAGCACGGTCAGGATCATGTCTCGGTAAATGGGGAGGTTGGGGCTGTTGGGGGAGACCAGGTTGAGTTGCTCTTCGACCTTGCGGGTGAGGTCGTGGCCATGGTTCTCAAAATGACGACTGAGCAGGTCATTCGGTTTGTAAGGCATTCAGCTTCTCCTTCTTAACAGGACCCCGGCCCGGACGAGAGATTCATCGAGGCCACGACACTCCATGTGTCGTTGTCAGCCCAAGCATCGGCCTGGAGGGTGACCTGGCTTGACGCGGTCTGCAGCAAGGCGACCAAGCCATCCAGCGGGTTCTGCTTTTCCCTTTGATAAAAAACAATCACACACCAAGGTGTTGGCCAGGCAGCCTCTTTCTGCCCGATGAAAATACTATGGATACTTTGAATCTAGACCGTCATGCCGATCTTTGCTGCCCTGATCATGGCGCGCAAAAGTGACCGTTGGCAACCGCTGATACATGCCGTGAACGATTGCACCGCTCGTCAGATCGCCGGCCGGGTGCGTGTCGCTCTGATTTACTGATAACAAGCGTGCCAATGCAATTTGACGCCCAGGGTTGGGTGCCACGTGATGGATTGAAGCGAATCGGGGCAGGGAGGCGGGAGAAATGACCAGGGTCACTCTGGAGCTCGACAGGCAGTTGTACTTGATGTTGTTGGAGTCGGCACAGGCCAATCGGGTGAGTCTTGAGGACGAATGCTGTCGTCGGCTGGGAGGGCGAGCATGGCGCTCGCGTTACTTGCAGGCGCTGGTGGCGGAGTTGCGCGCCGACGATGAGCAGCGGCGCGCAAGTTCAGGTTGACTACTTCTTCGTCTTGGCCGGTTTCGGGCAATCCGATTCCTGGAAGCGCTCGGTCGCGACCGGGCGGTTGGTCTTAACCTCGGTGAACTCGTAGCGCATGGTTGCGCCCTTGGCCATCAACTTGCGGAAACCTGGATTGGTGCACACCGTAGAGCCCAACTGGAAATACACAGCCTTGGGGTCTGCGCGCATTTTCTGGGCGTGGCTGCTTTGCACACTGAGATGGTTGATCAGCTCGGTGCCTTCGACGGTATAACCCTGGTCGAGAATGTCTTCGTTGATCGCCCGCGGCGTACCGACGCTACTTTCCTTGGCGACGTTCTGCAGCATCTTGTTCAGTTCGAGTTCTTTCAGCGAAGCAGCCTGAGCGCTGAAGGACGTCGCCAGCAGAACGGCAACGGTAGGGACGATAAGGCGCAGCATGAAACTCTCCTGGTTCAGTGACTGGTGGTTCGACCGATCACATGACTGTGCGTTCAGTGGCCGGGAATTATAGGGGAGCCAGGGTGGACGGTACAGGCTCGTGCGCTCTGGTAGACTGCCGGCCTTTATTGCCCTGCCGAGTGTTGTTCGTGTCGAGTTCTCCTTTCTGCCGGCGTTGCCCATGATGAATCACGCCCCTAACGCCGTAGCCCGCCTGCGCGACCAACGCATCGATGAAGGGATCAGGCCGATCCAGGCCCGTGGCTGGCGCGCGCCCCGTTGCAGCGCCTGCCGAGTGATCGAGAGCCATTGCCTGTGCGCTTGGCGTCCGAGTGTCGAGACCCGCTCCGGGGTCTGCCTGATCATGACCAACAAGGAAGTGTTCAAACCGAGCAACACTGGTTGGCTGATTGCCGACGTCGTGCGCGACAATCACGCGTTCATCTGGTCGCGCACCGACGTCGACGAGCAACTGCTGGCGCTGCTGAACGATCCGCAATGGCAACCGTACCTGGTGTTTCCGGGCGAATACGTCGAGCCATCACGGGTGACCCATGCGGTTGATCTTGATCATTCCAAGCGCCCGCTGTTCATTCTGCTGGATGCGACCTGGACCGAGGCGCGGAAGATTTTTCGTAAAAGCCCGTATTTCGACCGACTGCCGATCCTGAGCCTGCTGCCTGACAGACTGTCGCGTTACCGCCTGCGCCGTTCGACCCGCAGCGAGCACCTGTGCACCGCCGAAGTGGCGGCATTGTGTCTGGAACTGGCGGGGGACAGCGATGCTGCTTCGGCCCTGGACGCCTATTTCGATGTGTTCAGCCAGCATTACCTGGGCGCCAAGGGCCAGCAGGAGGTGAACGTCTCGACCCCGGCCCACGCCGAGTTGCAACCCTTTATCCGTACGCCGCAAGCAGTATTGGACCAATAGTGGCGCATACTCGACACTGTGATGGCTGTGCTGCTTGACCACCCCGGCTTCGCTGGGCATGCTTGGCGCCGACCGGGGCGCCGCCAATGTTTGAAACGCCGTGTTTGGCGTTGAATGTGCCCCTGTGGATGCCGCTGCATGGCGGTGTCTTGAGTTGTCTTGGCGAGGCGCGAATGCATCGGGCCTGCCATTAAAACAGGATCATTTGAAAAATGGCCACATACGAAATCCTGATTGCCGATGACCATCCGCTCTTTCGCAGCGCGTTGCATCAGGCTGTGACCCTGGGCCTCGGCCCGGCTGTCCGGTTGACGGAGGTGGCCAGTATCGCGGAACTGGAGGTCCAGTTGACGGCGAAGGCCGATTGGGACCTGGTGCTGCTAGACCTGAACATGCCCGGTGCCTATGGTTTTTCAGGGCTGGTGCTGTTGCGGGGCCAATACCCGCAGATCCCCGTGGTCATGGTCTCGGCCCAGGAAGAAGCCTCGGTGATGGTCAAGGCCCGGGAGTTCGGCGCCAGCGGATTCATACCCAAGTCCAGTTCCCTTGAGATGATTCAGAAGGCCGTGAAGGCGGTCCTGGACGGCGATGTCTGTTGGCCGCCCCAGGCGTTCGAGGCGGTGAGCGTGTCCGAGGAAGCCAAGGCCGCCAGCGAGGGGCTGGCCAGTCTCACGCCGCAGCAGTTCCGGGTGTTGACCATGGTCTGCGAAGGCTTACTGAACAAACAGATTGCCTACGAACTGAACGTTTCGGAGGCCACCATCAAGGCTCACGTCACGGCGATCTTTCGTAAACTGAACGTGCGCACCCGGACCCAGGCGGCCTTGCTGCTGCAACAACTTGAGTCAATTTCACCGCCGGCCTAGTGTTCCGGTTCACGCTTTTTTGACCGGGTTTGAATTAGCTTCTCCACTCCTTTTCGATCAGTTGCCCACTCTATGTCACCTTTTAAAGGCCAGACCGGCCTGAAACGCATCCTCAACGCCTCCGGCTATTCCTTGGACGGGCTGCGTGCAGCTTTTGTCGGCGAAGCGGCTTTCCGCCAGTTGGTGTTGCTCAATGTCGTGTTGATTCCGTTGTCATTCTTCCTGAACGTCAGTCGTGTCGAGCAGGCGCTGCTGATTGCCGTGTGCCTGTTGGCATTGATCGTGGAATTGCTCAACTCGGCGGTGGAGGCGGCCATCGACCGCATCTCCCTGGAACTGCACCCATTGTCAAAAAATGCCAAGGACATGGGCAGCGCGGCCCAGTTAGTCGCCCTGACGATGATCGCGTTGGTGTGGGGCGTGGTGCTGTTGTAACGGTTCAGGCAATGGTCGGCAGCACGATTTCGTCGCTGCGCTGGGCCCCGGCGGTGAAGGCCCGGCACAGCTCGAGGAATTCGCGCATGGCCGAGGTCTGGTACTTCTGTTTATGCCAGATGAAATAAAACTGCCGCGCCAGGTCCATGTCCGGGGTTTCCACTGCGACAAGGCTGCCCCGGCGGAAGGCGTCGCGCAGGGCCAGGCGTGAGATGCAGCCAATGCCCAGGCCGGATTCCACGGCGCGCTTGATGGCTTCGGTGTGTTCCAGCTCCAGGCGGATATTCAGCGCGCTACGGTGATGACGCATGGCCTGGTCGAAGGTCAGGCGTGTGCCGGAACCCTGTTCCCGTAGAATCCACGCCTCATGGGTCAGTTCCTCCATCGTCGCCTGGCCGCGCTTGGCCAGCGGGTGTTGAGGGGCGCAGAACACCACCAGTTCGTCCTCGACCCAGCTCTGCACCTCAATGTCCGGATGGCTGCAGTCACCTTCGATTAGACCCAGATCAATTTCATAGTGAGCAACCTGGTGCACGATATTGGCAGTGTTCTGCACGTGCAGCTTCACCTGGCTTTCTGGATGGCGCTGCATGAAACCGCCGATCAACAAGGTCGCCAGGTAATTGCCGATGGTCAGCGTTGCGCCGACCGCCAGTGAGCCGAAACCGGACTTGCCGTTGAGCAGGTCTTCGATTTCCTTGGCCTGGTCCAGCAGCGCCACTGCCTGGGGCAGCAGTTGTTTGCCCAGGGCATTGAGGCTCAGGCGCTTGCCGGCACGGTCGAACAATTGGCAGCTCGATTGCCGCTCCAGTTCGGTGATGGAGGTGCTGGCCGCCGACTGCGACAGATTGAGTTGGCCTGCAGCGCGAGACACGCTTTCCTGCTGGGCCACGGCGACGAAGACTTGAAGTTGACGGAGAGTAAATCGCATATCGATATAACCGATAACCCTTATCTTAATAATCCATTTAACAGATATTGTCGCCGCCATTAGAATGCGATGCAATTGCGCAGATTATCGGCGCAGGCATTATTCCCAGGAGTCCCCGTACATGAGCAACATGAACCACGAGCGTGTCCTCAGTGTTCATCACTGGAACGACACTCTGTTCAGCTTCAAGTGCACCCGCGATCCGGGCCTGCGCTTCGAGAACGGTCAGTTCGTGATGATCGGCCTGCAACAGCCCAATGGCCGCCCGCTTATGCGCGCTTACTCGATTGCCAGCCCGAACTGGGAAGAGCATCTCGAATTCTTCAGCATCAAGGTGCCTGATGGTCCGCTGACCTCCCAGTTGCAGCACCTGAAGGAAGGCGACGAGATCATCATCAGCAAGAAACCCACCGGCACCCTCGTGCTGGACGATCTCAAGCCTGGCAAGCATTTGTACCTGCTCAGCACCGGTACTGGGCTGGCGCCGTTCATGAGCGTCATCCAGGATCCGGAAACCTATGAGCGTTTCGAAAAAGTGATCCTGTGCCACGGCGTGCGTTACGTCAATGAAGTCGCTTACCGCGAGTTCATCACCGAACACTTGCCGCAGAACGAGTTCTTCGGCGAAGCGCTGCGTGAAAAGCTGATCTACTACCCGACCGTGACGCGCGAGCCGTTCGAGAACGAAGGCCGCCTGACCGACCTGATGCGCAGCGGCAAGCTGTTCCGCGACATCGGCCTGCCACCGATCAACCCGCAGGACGACCGCGCCATGTTGTGCGGCAGCCCGAGCATGCTCGACGAGACCAGCGAAGTGCTCAACAGCTTCGGCCTGACCGTTTCGCCGCGTATGCGCGAGCCGGGTGATTACCTGATCGAGCGGGCGTTTGTAGAGAAGTAAGCTGCAGTCTGTGGAGTGGCTGATGACCGTGACCCGGTCCAACAGTTGTCCACAAAAAAAAGCCCGCGCCGCCTGAATAAGGCCGCGCGGGCTTTTTCGTTCCTGGCGATCACTGCTTAGCTGGAATCACTTCCAACACCCGGATCAACCCCGGCTGCGGGTAATGCCAGCGAACGTCCACATCCCAGAACTGCGCACCATATTCCCGTTCCGCTGTAGGAACCTGGTATGCCGGGCGTGGGTCTTGGGCCAGACATTGTTCGATCAGCGCCACCAAGGGCTCTGCCAGGCGCGTGGCGTGATCCTGGGCTTGTAGCAGGGCTGTGTCCGCCCATTGCACGGGGATGAGCTCAGGTGCTGCACTGGCGATGTTGTTGGACGCCGCGCCTATGATGTCGGCGTAAGGCACGTAGGGCTTGATGTCCAGCACCGGCGTGCCGTCCAGCAAGTCGATACCCGAGATCCACAGGCGCCCGGCTTCGACCCGCTCCAGCTTCACCACCGATTGGCCGATGCCATTGGGACGGTGGGTGGCGCGGGTGGCGAACACGCCCATGGACTTGTTACCACCCAGGCGCGGCGGCCTTACTTTCAACCGCGGCTTGTCTTCCAGGGCCTGGTGGAACAGGAACAACAGCCAGACATGGCTGACCTGCTCCAACCCCTGTACCGCCTCGCCTTGATCGAACGGCGCCACCAGCTCCAGCACTCCGCGCGCGGCGGGGGCCAGTTGCGGTTGGCGGGGAATGGCGAACTTCTCCTTGAAACAGGAGCGGACGAAGCCGATGGGGGAGACGCTGTAGGTCATGGGTTGAAATCGAGGCGAGATGGAGAGGGCATGATAACGCGAGAGCTGAAATCGACACGGTCCTCTGTGGCGAGGGAGCTTGCTCCCGCTGGGCTGCGAAGCGGCCCCTGGTGCTGTCTGACGCACCGCGAGGGGCCGCTGCGCGTCCAGCGGGAGCAAGCTCCCTCGCCACAAAAGCCCCCAGGATTCAGCTGTCCTTCAACGTCAGCCGCGCACGCGCAGCGTCAGGCCCTTGAGGAAATTGCGCAGCAACTGGTCGCCACACGGGCGATAGTTGGTGTGGCCGAACTTGCGGAACAGCGCGCTCAGTTCCGGCTTGGACACCGGGAACTCGGCGGCCTTGAGGATGGCGTGCATGTCGTCCTCCTTCAGCTCGAACGCCACTCGCAGTTTCTTGAGAATGATGTTGTTGGTCACCGGCACTTCGATCGGCTGCGGCGGGCGGCTTTCGTCCTTGCCACGCTTGAAGATCACCAGGCCATCGAGAAAATGCGCCATGACCTCGTCAGGGCAGAACACGAAGCCTTCTTCCTCGTCTTTCTTGAGATAGCCCGCCAGGTCGGCCAGGGAGACTTCCAGGCCGCCCAGCTTGATGATCTCGATGACTTTCTTGTCGCTGATGTCGAGCATGTAGCGCACGCTGCGCAGTACGTCGTTGTGAATCATGTGTGCAGTCCTGATCGATCGGCAGTGGGCGCCCCGGTTCGGTGCGGCGCCGGAAAATTAGAATTTCTCTTTGGCAGACAGGTAGCGCCACTGGCCCAGCGGCACCTTGCCGATGGACACGCCGCCGATGCGAATGCGGCGAATGGCGACGACCTTGAGCCCGACCGCCTGGCAAAACAGGGCGATCACGCCGGGCTGCGGGTTTTTCATGGCAAAGCGCAGGCGGTTCTCGTTCTGCCAACTGGCCTTGACCGCCGGCAGCTCCTTGCCCTTGTAGGTCAAGCCATGGTTCAGGCGATTGAGGCCATGGGCGACCATCTCGCCTTCGACTTCCACCACGTATTCCTGCTCGATCTTGGCGGCGTCGGCGGTGAGCTTGCGCAAGATCTTCCAATCCTGGGTGAACACCAGCAGCCCGCTGGCGTTGGCTTGCAGGTCGGCGCTGGCGCTCAGGCGCAGGAAATGGCCCTTGAGTGGGCGTTTGCCGAAGCGATGTTCTTCGCTCAGGGTCTGCGGTCCAAGGGAGGCCATCGCGGTGTCTACATCCATGCCCGCCGGGACGTTCAGCAGGAGCGTCACCGGCTCCGGCGCGGTGGCCTTGGCCTCGGGGTCGAGTTCGACCTTCTGGTTGGTGACCTTGAACTGCGGTTCATCGATCACTTCGCCATCCACGGTGACCCAGCCGCCCTCGATGAACAACTCAGCCTCCCGACGGGAACAGCCGACGAGTTCTATGAGGCGTTTGGAGAGACGAATCGGGTCAGTCATGACGGGGGCCGTAACAAAAAGAGGGTGGGCATTGTACCTGCCTGGCGCCGGTTAATCGCGGGTCCATTTGCCTCATGCCGTTTTTAGCCGCGTCCAGCCTTCAGGTCGGGCTGCTTGTAGCGCATGTGCAACAGCGGGTAGGGTTGGTTCATGCCATCTTTCGCCGAGCGCCCGACCACTTCGAAGCCTTGCTTGAGGTAAAAGCCCAGGGCTTGCGGGTTCTGCTCGTTGACGTCCAGTTGATCGGCGTTCAGCTGTTCCATGGCGTAGTGCAGCAGTTGCTTGCCCAGGCCCTGGCCACGGTGTTGCGGGTCGATGAAGAGCATCTCGATCTTGCCGGCCGCGACGCCGGCGAAACCGGTGATCCGCTGGCGCGAGTCCCGGGTGCAAATGAGCATCACCGCATCCAGGTAACGGGTGAGCACCAGGTTTTTCAGCAGCTCGATGTAGCTGTCCGGCAGGAAGTCGTGGGTGGCTCGTACCGATGCCTCCCACACCTGGGTCAGTTCCTGGTAGTCGCTCGGTTTCGGTGTGTGGATGACCGAATGCTGACGCATGCCCGCCTGTTCCTTGTGCTGGATGTTCGGTGTTTCTCCATACGATAGCCGTAAAAAAGCCCCGCATCTTGTCGCAAGGGCAGGGCTTTTCAGTTTTTTCGAGGTGGCCGAGCAATGGCTGGAGGCACAGAACCTGTGGCGAGGGAGCTTGCTCCCGCTGGGCAGCGCAGCGGCCCCCGGTTTTTTGCGATTGCTGCGCAATCGAGCGGGAGCAAGCTCCCTCGCCACAAAAGCCGGCTCGGCTTGAGCCCAAGAAGCCTGGATCAACCGATCTGCTCAGCCCACAAATCGTACTCGTCGGCATCAGTCACCTTGCACCAGACTTTGTCGCCCGGCTTGAGGTTGCTGCCATTGTCGATGAAGACGTTGCCGTCGATTTCCGGGGCGTCGAAGAAGCAGCGGCCCACGGCGCCTTGTTCGTCCACTTCATCTACCAGCACTTCGATTTCACGGCCGATGCGCATTTGCAGGCGCGCCGAGCTGATGGCCTGTTGGTGCGCCATGAAGCGTTCCCAACGGTCCTGCTTGACGTCGTCCGGCACCACGTCCAGGTCCAGGTCGTTGGCCGGTGCGCCTTCGACAGGGGAATATTGGAAGCAGCCGACGCGGTCGAGCTGGGCTTCGGTCAGCCAATCCAGCAGGTACTGGAAGTCTTCTTCGGTTTCACCGGGGAAGCCGACGATGAAGGTCGAGCGGATGATCAGGTCCGGGCAGATTTCGCGCCAGTTCTTGATGCGGGCCAGGGTCTTGTCTTCGAACGCCGGGCGCTTCATGGCCTTGAGGACTTTCGGGCTGGCGTGCTGGAACGGGATGTCCAGGTACGGCAGGATCTTGCCGGCGGCCATCAGCGGGATCAGTTCGTCGACGTGCGGGTATGGATAGACGTAATGCAGGCGAACCCAGACGCCGAGGGTGCTGAGGGCTTCGCACAGTTCGGTCATGCGGGTTTTTACCGGCGCGCCGTTCCAGAAGCCGGTGCGGTATTTCACGTCGACGCCGTAGGCGCTGGTGTCCTGGGAGATCACCAGCAGTTCCTTGACGCCGGCCTTGACCAGGCGCTGGGCCTCGTCAAGCACATCGCCCACCGGGCGGCTCACCAGCTTGCCGCGCATCGACGGGATGATGCAGAAGCTGCAGCTGTGGTTGCAGCCTTCGGAAATCTTCAGGTAGGCGTAGTGGCGCGGGGTCAGCTTGATGCCTTGCGGCGGCACCAGGTCGATCAGCGGGTTATGGTCCTGGCGTGGCGGCACGACGTCGTGCACGGCGTTGACCACCTGCTCGTACTGCTGCGGACCGGTCACGGACAACACGCTCGGGTGCACGTTGCGGATGTTGCCTTCTTCCACGCCCATGCAGCCGGTGACGATAACCTTGCCGTTTTCCTTGATGGCTTCGCCGATCACTTCCAGGGACTCGGCCTTGGCCGAGTCGATGAAGCCGCAGGTGTTGACCACCACCACGTCGGCGTCCTGATAGGTGGATACAACGTCATAGCCTTCCATGCGCAACTGGGTCAGGATGCGCTCGGAGTCGACCAGAGCCTTCGGGCAACCCAGGGATACGAAGCCAACCTTCGGATTGGCGGGCGCGGTAGTGGTGGACATGTCTAACCTCGGTGTAGGGGGATCGTCTCTTGCCGAGACAGGGCGCCTGGCGCGCCTCTGATCAAAAAGTGCGCAATTCTATCTGTGGCCGGGCTGCTTGACCAGCTTTATACCGGGAAATGCGACGAGTGCTGCGCTATGCTTCGCGCCTTTGCGTTCTGACGATTGCTACAGTCAACAAAACGTCTGTAACAATACGTAAAACAACGCATGCTGCCTCAACAAAGCATAGTGCTTCGTTCAAGAAGCCAGGTCTGGAATCAGGAGTGTTGGATGGGTCATGCAAGTAGTCAGGCGGCAAGTGCCGAGCATTCGGCAGCGAAACCGCTGAGCATGCTGGTCGCGGCGGTCGGAGTGGTTTATGGCGACATCGGCACGAGCCCGTTGTACACCCTCAAGGAAGTGTTTTCCGGTGCCTACGGCGTACCTGTCAATCATGATGGTGTACTGGGGATTCTCTCGCTGATTTTCTGGTCGCTGATCTGGGTCGTGTCGATCAAGTACATGATGTTCGTCCTGCGCGCCGACAACCAGGGCGAGGGCGGGATCATGGCGCTTACCGCCCTGGCGCGGCGGGCAGCGGCGGGACGGGCGAGGTTGCGCAAATTGCTGGTGGTCTGCGGCTTGATCGGGGCGGCGTTGTTCTACGGCGACAGCATGATCACGCCAGCGATTTCCGTGCTTTCGGCGATCGAAGGTGTTGGCCTGGCGTTCGAGGGCATCGATCATTGGGTCGTGCCACTGTCCTTGGTCGTGCTGGTAGGGCTCTTTATCATCCAGCGCCACGGTACTGCACGGATCGGCATCCTGTTCGGCCCGATCATGGTCACCTGGTTCCTGGTGCTCGGCGCCCTCGGTGTCTACGGCATCAGCCAACACCCGGAAGTGTTGCAGGCGTTGAACCCTGTCTGGGCCGTGCGTTTCTTCGTCGTCCATTCGGGCATGGGCGTGGCGATCCTCGGCGCCGTGGTGCTGGCGCTGACCGGTGCCGAAGCGTTGTACGCCGACATGGGCCACTTTGGCCGCAAGCCGATCGCTCGCGCCTGGTTCATCCTGGTGTTGCCGGCGCTGGTGCTCAACTATTTCGGTCAGGGTGCGTTGTTGCTGGGCGACCCGGAGGCGGCGCGCAACCCGTTCTATCTGCTGGCACCGAGCTGGGCGCTGATCCCGCTGGTGGGCCTGTCGACCCTGGCCACGGTGATCGCTTCGCAAGCGGTGATTTCCGGGGCGTTCTCCCTGACGCGCCAGGCGATCCAGCTCGGTTACATCCCGCGCATGTACATCCAGCACACCTCCAGCGCCGAGCAGGGCCAGATCTATATCGGTGCGGTGAACTGGTCGCTGATGGTCGGCGTGGTACTGCTGGTGCTGGGGTTCGAATCTTCCGGCGCGTTGGCTTCGGCCTATGGCGTGGCGGTGACCGGTACCATGCTGATGACCACGATCCTGGTGTCCGCCGTGATACTGCTGTTGTGGAAGTGGCCGCCGCTGCTGGCTGTTCCGTTGCTCCTCGGTTTCCTTTTGGTGGACGGCCTGTACTTCGCCGCCAACGTGCCGAAAATCATCCAGGGCGGTGCGTTCCCGGTCATCGCCGGTATTGCCTTGTTCGTGCTGATGACCACGTGGAAGCGCGGCAAACAATTGCTGGTGGAGCGCCTGGATGAAGGGGCGCTGCCTCTGCCGATCTTCATCAGCAGCATCCGCGTACAACCCCCTCATCGCGTCCAGGGCACCGCGGTATTCCTGACCGCGCGTTCGGACGCTGTGCCTCACGCCCTATTGCACAATCTATTGCACAACCAGGTGCTGCATGAGCAGGTGGTGCTGCTGACAGTGGTGTACGAAGACATTCCCCGGGTGCCGCCGCAGCGGCGTTTCGAGGTCGATGCCTATGGCGAAGGGTTCTTCCGGGTGATCCTGCACTTTGGTTTTACCGACGAGCCGGACGTCCCGCTGGCGCTCAAGCTCTGCCATTTGGATGACCTGGACTTCAGCCCGATGCGTACCACTTACTTCCTCAGCCGCGAAACGGTCATCGCGTCGAAACTCGAAGGCATGGCCCGCTGGCGCGAGGCGTTGTTCGCCTTCATGTTGAAGAACGCCAACGGCAATCTGCGCTTCTTCAATCTGCCGTTGAACCGGGTGATTGAACTGGGGACGCAGGTGGAGATGTAGCATCAGGAAAACAAAAGCCCTCGTTGCCTTGCGGCGGCGGGGGCTTTTTTGTAGGCGACACAAAAGCTGATGCCAAGGTAATGCTGTCCACTTAAGGCAATCGACAAGCCCGTGGCGAGGGAGCTTGCTCCCGCTGGGCCGCGAAGCGGCGCCAAAACCTGCCAAATGCGGGGAGTCAGGCACACCGCACCCGCCGGTTTGCGACTGCTTCGCAGTCGAGCGGGAGCAAGCTCCCTCGCCACGGGTCCATCATTTTTCTTGAATGAACGGTAATAGCTCCCATAGAGATGGGGCAGTCGAGCACAAAAAAGCCCCGGCAACCTTGAGGCTGCCGGGGCTTTTTGTCAGGCGTGTGTCGACTTACTGTTCGGCGACCTTGTTCTGCCGCTCGTTGATCTCATCGATCAAGCGCTTGGCCAGGGCCGGGTAGTTTTCGTCGAAGTGATGGCCGCCGGGCAGCTTGATGGCTTCACCCACGGCAGTCTTGTCGGTGCAGCCGCTTTCGTCGGCTTCTTCACCGCCGTAGATGCACACCACTTTCTCGGCTGGCAGCTTGGCCATTTCCGGGCCGGTGGCGGCTTCGGTGCCGGCGTTGCCGAGCCAGCCTTCGACTTCGATCTCGAAGCTGCCGGTGCGGGCGAAAGCCAGCAGGATGATCGCATCGACCCGCTGTTGTTCGGTGGCTGGCAGGCGATTGTAGATGGCTGGCAACACGTCGGCACCGAAGGAGTAGCCGGTCAGGATGAAGCGCTTGGTGCCCCAGACCTGACGGTAGTGCTGCATCAGTTCGGTCAGATCCGCCGCGCTTTGCTCCGGGCTCTTGTGCTGCCAGTAGTAGCGCAGGGTGTCGATACCGACCACTGGGTAGCCAATCTTGGCCATTTCATCGGCCACGTCGCGGTCCAGGTCACGCCAGCCGCCGTCTCCGGAGAGAAACAGGGTCACGGTATCCCGCGTCTGGCTGGCTGGGACTTCCACCACCGGGATGCTCAGGCCTCCCTTGGCCTTGTCGGTGCCGACCAGGATCTTGCGCAGCTCGTTGTTCAGGACTTGTGGCAGATTGATGTCGTAGTCGCTGATGCTGGTCTCGGCATTCGACTGATCGCGTACGAAGCCGGCGCTGGTGTCGTCGGGGTTATCGTTCCAGGCCACCAGCCAGTGGCCGTGGGCTGCGCTTTTGGGCAGCAAGTGTGTGCAGCCGGGTTTTTCCAGGGCCAGGTCCACCGACACGGCCTTGGCCTTGTCATCCTTCTGCTCGGCCAGCCAGCGCCAGGCCAGCACAGCGCCAGGGCCGATGCCGCTGACCAGCGTGGCTGGCCCTTGGAGCTGCCGCAGACCCGTCTGCAGGGCGCGACCTTGCAACAGGCAGTCCTTGGGCAGGATCACCTGAACGATCTGCGCCGAGCCGCTGCGGCTGAGGGTCGTCAACTGCGTGTCGCTGAGCTTCTGGTCTTCATTGACCGCCACCAGCACCTGGGCGCGCGGCTTGGTGCCGGGGATGACCCGAGTCATCGCGACGCCATCGGTGGGCGCCAGGTGTTCCAGGGTCGGTTGCGGGGCCGGGCGGTTCCAGTACCAGTAACCACCACCGAGAATCACCGCCAGCACCAGCAGGGCGGCCACTACGTATCGCCAGGAGCGTTGCATCATCAGCGTTTCACCAATCCAGTCAGGCCGCCTGCAATCAGGGCGGCGGTATCAGCCAGCGCCACCAGCGGATCGAGTCCGGCGGGCACGGCCATGTAGCGAGGTTCCCAGTCAGGCTGGAATTTGTCTTTGAAGCGGCGCAGCCCCTGGAAGTTATAGAGCTGCTCGCCACGGCGGAACACCATCGAACCCAGGCGTTGGGTCAATGGTGCGCCGCGACGCGGTTGCAGGCCTGACAGCGGGACCATGCCGAGGCTGAAGCGGGCGTAGTCATGATTTTTATAATGCTGGATGAGACCGACCATCATGAATTCCATGGTCAGTTTCGGGGCCTCGGGGTGGGCGCGCATCAGGTCGAGGCTGGCCAGTTCGTGGCTGTGGGTTTCGAGCAGGTTGGCGAACGCCACCGGCCGGCCCTCGAAACGAATCACGGCGATGCGGAAATGCTTGAGGTAGTCATCACTGAAACGACCCAGGGAGAAACCTTTCTCACGCACGTTCTTGCCGGTCAGCCAGGCATCGGAAATGACCTTGAGCTCATCCATCGGCGCCTGGCCCGGTTCGTGGATCTCCAGCGACAGGCCGTCACGGGTGCCGCGGTTCCAGGTGTAGCGCAAATCCTTCATCTCTTTGCCCTTGGCTTCGAGATCGAAACGCTTGAGGTCGACCCGTGCTTCCTCGCCCAGCTTGATGGCTGTCAGGCCGATGTCCATGTAGTACGGCAGGTTCTCGGCACGTACCTGATAGAACACGGGGCGGGCGTGGTGGATGTCACACAGGTCGCGGAACTGCCAGATCATTTCAGCCCGTTGCTGGGTAGGACCGATCGGATCGTACAACGCCACCAGGCTGCGACCACGGCGGGCGTACATCAGGAACGCTTCGTCGTTGGGGTGAAACAGCAAGGCCTTGTCGCCGGTCAGGGCCAGTCCACCGTCGGGTTGCGAAGACGTCATGAGAATCGTCTTGGCCCGCTCCAGTTCTTCTGTCGTCGGCAAATGGATCACCGGTCGTGCGGTGCGCAGCAACCAGGTCAGGGACACCACCACCAGCAACACCGCGGCCCCCAGCAGGGAGCGCAGGCCGCGAGGGGCGTCGGCATCAAGCGTGAACTGCCACCAGAGTTGATGGCTGTAGGGCACATCCTGGTAAGCAAACAGCAGCAGCCAGATCGACGCGCCCAGCACGCAGATACTGGCGATCAGGAACAGTGGGGAAAAGGGCAGTTCAGTCAGGCGGCTGGGACGATAAAAGGAACGCCGGAACACCGCCAGCAGGGCGGCCGTCAGGGTCAGTAACGTGGCTTCTTCCCAGTCGAAGCCCTTGAGCAGCGAGAGCAGGGCGCCCACCAGGAGCAAGACCGTGGTCAGCATCCAGGCGGCTGACAGGCGACGGCGCAAGCCTTGGGCGAGCAACAGGCACAACACGCCCACCAGGCTGGCGCCGAAGTGCGAAGCGTCGACCAGTCGATGAGGGATCAGGAAGCCGATGTGCTCCAGGCGGGTGTCGATTTCCGGTGTCACCCCGGAAAACAGCAGCACCACGCCCGAAAGAAACACCAGCACCGCCAGGATCGGCGCAGCGAAACCCGATGCCGCCCGCAGGCTCTGGCGCGTCTGGAACAGCCGTTGCGCTTCATTGATCAGCAACAGTACGCAGGCCACCAGCATCGGCAACAGCACATAGATCAAGCGATACAGCAACAGCGCGGCGGCCAGTGGCGCGGCCCCGAGTTTGTCGGCGAACGCGGCCAGCAGGATCGCTTCGAACACGCCGACACCGCCCGGTACATGGCTGAGCACCCCGGCAGCCAACGCCAGCAGGTACACCAGCAGGAAGGCGCCAAACGGCGGCGCTTCGGGCAGCAACAGATACAACACGGTGGCGGCGGCGGCGACATCCAGCGCGGTGATCACCAGTTGCAGGAAGGTCAGGCGTCGGCCCGGCAGGCGCAGTGTGCGGCGCCCGGCTTTTACCAGCAGGCTGTCACGATGAGGCTGTTCCGGCAGGCGTCTGCGGTAAATGCCGATGGCCAACACGCTGGTGAGCAGCAGCACCGCCACGGAAATGGCCCCCAGCAAAGTCGCAGGCAGGTGCAGCGCGGCGGACGCGGCGGGCAGGTTGCTGAGCGTCGCCAGGGCTGCCAACGGCGGCAACGCGCAGCCCAGGGACAGGCTGGCGAACAGCGTCATGTGGGCGACATCTGAGGCCCCCAGGCCATGACGCGCGTACAGACGGTAGCGAACAGAGCCGCCCGACAGCAGTGACAGGCCAATGGCATTGCCGATGGCGAACGCGGTGAACCCACCCAGGACCATGGTTTGTGGCGGCAGTGTCACCCCGGCATAACGGCTGGCGGACCATTCGTAGCCCAAAAGAATGATGAAGCCGGCTACCGTGGCGGCGATCGCGCCCAGCAGGGCCGGTCGTGGCACTTCCAGAATTGAATCGTGCAGGGCGTAAAGATCGAGCTCGCTCAGCAAGTGGCGACAGGCAATCAAGGCAATCGCAAACAGTAGCAACGTGACCGCGAGACCAATAGGCTGACGGTATTGACTGATCCGATCCAGCCAGCGCAATCGTTCGGCTTTGATCGGTTGTGTCGCAGTAACAGGGTCTTGCGGGTCAGACGAGTGGGCGCGCATCAATCACCTCTTGAGCTATGCGCGACAGGATGGGGGTATCCAGCCAAGTTACCAATCCCCGCGAAGGAAAATAATTACAAAATATTTGTAATGTAGAGCTTTTTCTGCCAGGCACAAAAAAGGCCACTCTTTCGAGCAGCCTTTCTTGATATTTGGTTGCGGGAGCCGGATTTGAACCGACGACCTTCGGGTTATGAGCCCGACGAGCTACCAGACTGCTCCATCCCGCGTCTGTGTGGCGGCATTCTACAGGCGAACGCCCGAGTGTCAACCGTTAAAAGGTAATGGGCTCAAATAAACGCTCGATCCGCCCTTGTCTTCCTAAATACTCGGAATTTAAAGGAAATTGTCCTACAACTGTTGCATGCAGGCGGCGACTCTCTGACCAGGCAGTCAAAAATGGACACGCACAAAAAAGGCCACTCTTTCGAGTAGCCTTTCTTGATGTTTGGTTGCGGGAGCCGGATTTGAACCGACGACCTTCGGGTTATGAGCCCGACGAGCTACCAGACTGCTCCATCCCGCGTCTGTGTGGCGGCATTCTACAGAGGATCGCGCTGCTGTCAACCCTGGCCTCACAAAAAACTGTTCCGCTTCAAGCGGTTAGCCTTGGAGAAAGGCATTGTGACAGCGCTGTGACGCAGGCCCGGCAAGGGCTGAGCTCTATTGGCGGCTTCGTTGCGATTGATGAAGTAAATTTGTGTGGGCACTTTCGGCTCCCAACGAAGGATCTTTCAAACTACTGGTGCTATGTACAGGTGTCGGTGCGATACTGGTGGCCCGATTCGTCGCATACCCTGCTTCTTTATTTATGACGCAACGTAAGATCATTCATGTCGACTGTGACTGTTTCTATGCCGCTATCGAAATGCGCGATGACCCGCGGCTGGCCGGCAAGCCCTTGGCGGTGGGAGGCTCGGCGGATCGGCGGGGCGTGATTGCCACCTGTAACTACGAAGCGCGGGCCTATGGGGTGCGCTCGGCCATGTCCTCCGGCCACGCCTTGAAGCTTTGCCCGGACCTCACCATCGTCAAGCCACGAATGGATGCCTATCGGGAAGCGTCGAAGGAAATTCATACGATTTTCAGCGATTACACTGACCTGATCGAGCCGCTGTCGCTGGACGAGGCCTACCTGGACGTCTCCGCCAGCGCCCATTTCGGTGGCAGCGCCACGCGCATCGCCCAGGACATTCGCCGGCGGGTTTCCAACCAGTTGCACATCACGGTGTCGGCAGGCGTCGCGCCGAACAAGTTCCTGGCCAAGATCGCCAGCGACTGGAAGAAGCCCAACGGGTTGTTCGTCATCACCCCCGACCAAGTCGAGGATTTTGTCTCGGCCCTGCCGGTCAGCAAGCTTCACGGTGTTGGAAAGGTCACCGCCGATAAGCTGAACCGGCTTGGCATCGTCGATTGCCTGCAGTTGCGCCAATGGGACAAGTTGGCGCTGGTGCGCGAATTCGGCAGTTTCGGTGAGCGGCTCTGGAGCCTGGCTCGTGGGATCGATGAGCGGCTGGTGCACAACGACAGCCGACGGCAGTCCATCAGTGTGGAAAACACTTACGATGTCGACCTGCCTGACCTGGTGAGTTGCCTCGACAAGCTGCCGGAACTGATGGAAACCCTCAGCGGACGCATGGCGCGGATCGACAGCAGTTATCGACCGGGCAAGCCGTTCGTCAAAGTGAAATTCCACGACTTCACCCAGACCACACTGGAACAGGCCGGGGCAGGGCGGGACCTGGGCAGCTACCAGTTGCTGTTGACCCAGGCGTTCAACCGGGGCGGCAAGCCGGTGCGGTTATTGGGGATCGGGGTGCGGCTGGAGGATTTGCGCGGTGGGTTTGAGCAGTTGGAGTTGTTTGAGCGGTGAGGCTGTCGGTTGGCTGAATTCCTTGCCTTGCCTTGCCTTGCTCTTGTGGCGAGGGAGCTTGCTCCCGCTGGGCTGCGAAGCGGCCCTTGAATCTGCCGCCTCGGTGTGTCAGGTTCATTGAGTCAACCGCTATTGGGTCTGCTGCGCAGCCCAGCGGGAGCAAGCTCCCTCGCCACAAGAGAGGTTGACCAATCCAAGCTGGACTCAGTTGGCGCCAGGATCCGCCACCAACCGTCCACCATCCTTGGTCAGTGCTTTCAAAAACTCGGTTTGCAACTCCGGATCATTGCGGGTCAGTTCGATCAGGCTCTGTTCCAGTTCGCTGGCCTCTTCTTCAAGCCCCAGCTCCGACAGGCGCTTGACTCGATGCACCCATTGGCTCACCTCGTCATCTTCCAGG
This sequence comes from Pseudomonas sp. NFACC05-1, assembly GCF_900100135.1. NCBI lineage: Bacteria > Pseudomonadati > Pseudomonadota > Gammaproteobacteria > Pseudomonadales > Pseudomonadaceae > Pseudomonas > Pseudomonas sp. NFACC05-1. The sequence goes on from NZ_FMTR01000009.1 coordinate 69,439, forward strand.
TCGTCGTAGATCAACGCGTGGGCTTCCAGCAGCTTGCTGCGCAGGGTGCTGCTGATGCTCAGGGATGAATCGGTGTGCACTTCGTCCTGGGCATCCGTCACGCTGATCTGCAATTTGCCGAATTGGCTCAGGTCCTGCTCGGCGAACGGGCTTTCCAGCAGGTTCAGGCGCAGCACGCCGTTACGGTCGGTGCTCAGCTCGAAGGTTTGCCGGGCGGCCTTGACCTCCACCGGGCGTTCGCTCCAAGGCAGGCTCGAGTGTTCCGTACGCTTGTCGCGCTGGACTTCGTCGATGCCCGCCAGGTTCTGCTGGGCGCGGCCATGGGAGGGGACGTTCATGAACGGGTTGAGCCCGGCGAAGCCATAGCTGATCCAGTCACGGGTCGCCGAGTCCGGCAGGTTGCCAAGGGCGAACACATTGACCACGTTCGCACCGACGCCGGCCACCACGGCCACCGCGCCCAGGGGAATCTCGTAGATCTCCCGCCAGGGTTGGTACGGCGTGTAGCGATCGTAATGACGAGTGACCTCGAACTCGGTGACTTCGAAGGTCTTCTGCTCATTGATGCGCACCCGACGCTGCGGCAGGTCGAGCACCTTGGGTTCGCCCACGTCGATTAGCAGGCTGTGGTCGAGCAATTTGCGCTCGATCCGCTCTTCGTGCTCGCTGCGTTGCGACATTTGGTTGGCACAGCCGCTGACCAGCAGGGCGCCGCACAGGGCGGCGCCACCGAGGCCTAAGGTGTTTCGCTTGAACATGACGTCTCTATCTGGTGTCAGCGGCGGATACGGGCCTGGAGGAACGACAGCACGTCGGCGACCGGCAGCGCTTGCGGCTCGGCTTCGGTGCGGCTCTTGTATTCCAGGTTGCCTTCGGCCAGGCCACGGTCACTGACGACGATCCGATGCGGGATGCCGATCAGTTCCATGTCCGCGAACTTGATGCCGGGGCTGGTTTTCTTGTCGCGGTCGTCCAGCAGCACTTCGAAGCCGGCGGCCGTCAGTTCGGCGTAGAGCTTGTCGGTGGCTTCGCGCACCAGGTCGGTTTCATAGCGCAGCGGAACCAGGGCAATCTGGAAAGGCGCCAGCGTGTCGCTCCAGATGATGCCTTTCTCGTCGTTGTTCTGCTCGATGGCGGCAGCTACCACGCGAGAAACACCGATGCCGTAGCAGCCCATTTCCAGGGTGACCGGCTTGCCGTTCTCGCCCAGTACTTCGCACTTCATCGCCTTGCTGTACTTGTTGCCCAGCTGGAAGATGTGCCCGACTTCGATACCGCGCTTGATTTCCAGGGTGCCCTTGCCGTCCGGGCTCGGGTCGCCGGCCACGACGTTGCGCAGGTCCGCGATGGTAGGAACCGGCAGGTCGCGTTCCCAGTTCACGCCGAAGTAGTGTTTGTCGTCGATGTTGGCGCCGATGGCGAAGTCGCTCATCAATGCCACCGAACGGTCGATGATGATCGGCAGCGGCAGGTTCAGCGGGCCGAGGGAACCGGCACCGGCGCCGATGGCGTCGCGCAGTTCGGCTTCGGTAGCCATGACCAGCGGGCTGGCGACGCCTGGCTGGTTGGCGGCCTTGATTTCGTTCAGCTCGTGGTCGCCACGGACGATCAGGGCAATCAGCTTGCCTTCCTCTTCGGCCCGCACGATCAGGGTCTTGATGGTGCGTTCAATTGGCAGGTCGTAGCCTTCCACCAGTTGGGCAATGGTCTTGGCGTTCGGCGTGTCCACCAGGCGCAGCTCTTCGGTCGGCGCGGCGCGGGAGGTTTCCCGTGGCACGGCTTCGGCTTTCTCGATGTTGGCGGCGTAGTCGGAGCCATTGCTGAAGACGATGTCGTCTTCGCCGGACTCGGCCAGTACGTGGAACTCGTGGGAGCCGGCACCGCCGATGGAGCCGTTGTCGGCTTCAACCGGACGGAATTTCAGGCCCAGACGGGTGAATACGTTGCAATATGCCTGGTGCATGCGGTCGTAGGTGACTTGCAGCGAGGCCAGGTCGGTGTGGAACGAGTAGGCGTCCTTCATGATGAATTCGCGACCGCGCATCAGGCCGAAGCGTGGACGGATTTCGTCACGGAATTTGGTCTGGATCTGATACAGGTTGATCGGCAGCTGCTTGTAGCTGCTCAACTCGTTGCGCATCAGGTCGGTGATCACTTCTTCGTGAGTCGGGCCTGCACAGAAGTCGCGACCGTGACGGTCTTTGATGCGCAGCAGCTCAGGGCCGTATTCTTCCCAGCGCCCCGATTCCTGCCACAGCTCGGCCGGTTGGGTGCCCGGCATCAACACTTCCAGGGAGCCGGCAGCGTCCATCTCTTCGCGAACGATGGCTTCAACCTTGCGCATGACCCGCAGGCCCATTGGCAGCCAGGTGTACAGGCCCGAGGCGAGTTTGCGGATCATGCCGGCACGCAGCATCAACTGATGGCTGATCACGACGGCGTCGGAAGGCGTTTCTTTCTGTGTGGCGAGCAAATATTGACTGGTGCGCATGGTTGGCCGTTGTCGGTTGCTGATGACGAGAAGTGACGGGGCATTGTACGGGCGAGATGCCCTGGCGTACAGGCGCGTGGCCGGTCGCCCGATGCGAACGCCGGTTTCCCCGGCGTTTTCTGACGTTTCCTACGACTCTTCCGCAGGTCGGGTGGGCGTCGGTTCGGCGGTGGGCGTCGAGCCCTGGCGACGGTTCTCCTGGAACCAGTGCAAGGCGATCAGCAGCAGGGTCGGAACGCCCAGCAACGCGGTGATCAGGAAGAAATTGTGATAGCCGAACTTCTCCACCATCACCCCTGAATAACCACCGATCAGGCGCGGCAGCAACAGCATGATCGAGCTGAGCAGGGCGTATTGGGTGGCGGAGAATTTCAGGTTGGTCAGGCTCGACAGGTAGGCGACGAACGCCGAAGTGGCCAGGCCGGAGCTGAAGTTGTCCAGGGAGATAGTGACAATCAGCATCTTCAGGTTGGCGCCCATGTCGGTGAGCATCAGGAAGAGGATGTTGGTGCCCGCCGAGGCGACACCGCCGATGAACAGGATGGGCAGGATGCCGAAACGTACGATCAGCAGGCCGCCCATGCCGGCGCCGACGAGGGTCATGATCAGCCCGAAAATCTTGCTGACGCTGGCGATCTGGTCCTTGGTGAACCCTTGGTCGATGTAGAACACGTTGGCCATGACACCCATGACGGTGTCAGACATGCGATAGGTTGCGATCAGTCCGAGCAGCAGCAGCGCCTGCCAGCGGTAACGCAGGATGAAATCGTTTACCGGCGTCAGCACCGGCGCTAATCCGCGGCGGCCCACGGCCGACAGGCACAGGGCGGTCAGGATGATATAGAGGATGGCCCGCAGGAACGCGCGGTCTTCGAGCAGCAGGTCAAGCAGGCTGACGCCCTCGAACAGCACGCTGGCGAAGTCGGTGTTGTAGAGCTGGGTGAACATCGCCGGGACAGACACCAGCAGCACGATCAGTACGAACACCGACGCCAGTTGATGGGCGAACGAGTAGCGTCCGGCCTGCAGTTGGGTGCGCAGAGGCACCGGCGGTTCGCGCATGAACAGCGAGGTAAGCAACGCCGGGACCATCAATACGCCGAACAGCAGGTAAGTGCCGGCCCAGGCCGAGTGTTTGTAGCTGAAGCCAGTGGAGCCAAACCCTTCGGCGAAAAACAGCGCGCCAGCAGTGGCCAGCAGTGCCGCGATGCGGTAGCCGGACATGTAGCTGGCGGCGAGGGCGGCCTGGCGGGTGTCGTCGGCGATCTCCAGGCGATAGGCGTCGACGGCGATGTCCTGCGTTGCAGAGGCGAAGGCCACGATGACGGCGATGGCGATCAACCATGACAGGTGTTTCTGTGGGTCGCAGAACCCCATGCCGATCAGGCCGAGGATTACTAGGCCTTGGGAGAGCACCAGCCATGAACGCCGACGCCCGAGTTTACCCAGCAACGGCAGGCGCCATTGGTCGAGCAGCGGCGACCAGACCCATTTAAAGGCATACGCCAGGCCGATCAGGCTCGCGTAGCCGATGGTTTCGCGGGCCACACCGGCTTCGCGCAACCAGACCGAAAGTGTGGAAAACACTAGCATGTACGGCAAGCCGGCGGCGAAGCCAAGCAGCAACAGCACGAGCGTCGAGGGACTGGCATAGGCGGCGAGGGCGGCGCGCCAGGTTTTACGGGGCATGGGCTGGAGTCTGCCTCAAAAATTGCGAAAACAAAGCGCGCACTCTAACCGCTGTGCTCTACCGGGCGCCAGCCATGGCGCTGAATATCAACACGATTGTTCAGGACACTGATGCCTTCCATGCGCAGGCGTGCGCGCTGTTCATCCCCTGAGGCGCTGCCCGCCGGTAGGCTGATCCGACCGCCGGCACCCAATACCCGATGCCAGGGCAGCTTCGTGTCGTTCGGCAACTGGCTGAGAGTCCGCCCGACCCAGCGCGCCGCGCGGCCCAGGCCGGCCATTTCAGCCAGTTGGCCATAGGTGACGACCTTGCCCGCCGGCACTTGTGCCAGGGTCAGGTAAAGGGTCGTGCGGCGGATCTGGGCGGCGTTCTCGGTGTCCGTTGGGGTGTCAGTCACGTAAAGGTTCCTGAATGAGGTGTCCGTCTGTAGATTAATTCCTACGAGGCGGGTTGAGAAATGAACTCATCCGCCCTACATGGGTCAGTCCTTGCTGAGGTGTCATCCTGGGGGATAATGCCGCCTTTTCACTGAAAACTTGAGCCCATTATCGCTTATGTTGTCTAGAACCCTGTTGTGCCTAGCTGTTACCAGCGCCTCCATGCCCTTGCTTGCCGATACCGTCTGGTTGAAGAACGGTGACAAGCTGACCGGTAAAATCACCGTTTTCGATGGCGGCAAGTTGCTGATCCAGACTGATTACGCTGGCGCGATTCCCATCGACTGGAAACAGGTCAAAACCCTCGAAAGCGACCAGCAATTGCTGGTCAAGCAGGATGCCTACACTGGCGAGAAAGCCAAGGCGCTGCAGGCCGCCGAGGATGGCAAGGTCACCTTGGCCAACGGTGATGCGCCCAAGACCGTTGATCTGGCCAGCATCCAGCAGATCCTCAAGCCCAAGCCGGTGGTCGAGGACCTGGTGTGGAAAGGCAACATCGATGCCGCGCTGGATTACCAGCGTGCGGAAAACGATACCGACGATTACGACATCGACTTCAAGACCTCGGCTCGCCACGGCAGATGGCGGCACACCGCCGAGGGTGAATACAACCGTGAGTTCCAGGACGATGTGGTTTCCGCCGATAACTGGCGCCTGGAATATTCCCTCGACCGGTTCCTGACGGACAAATGGTTCTGGCAAGGCCGCCTGAACTACAAGCGTGACAAAGTCGAAGACCTGGCGCGCCAGCGCGTGGTGGGTACCGGTCCGGGTTATCAGTTCTGGGATGACGAGCTGGGCGCGTTCTCGCTGGGTTCGCTGTTGAACCGCACCGACTATGAATACCGCGACGGCGGTAAGGACAACTTCTATTCCGTCGCCATGAAATGGGACTACAACCGCTACCTGATTGGCAAGCGCGTCGAGTTCTTCACCAATGGCGAAGTGGGCAAGCCGCTGTCCGACGTGGCGGATTATGCCTACGACGCCGAGGTGGGGCTGCGCTACAAGGTCACCGATTGGGCGTCGCTCAACCTCAAGGCTGAGAAGGATGTCATCGAGGGCACTGAAGACAGTGACTTGAGCAAGACGCGGTACACGGCAGGGTTTGGCGTGACCTGGTAATTCGGGCTCACCCACACACACCTGTGGGAGCGAGCTTGCTCCCACAGTTTTTTTGTGCCCTGGGAAAAACACCCAGGCACAAAAAAGCCCCGCTTTTGAGGGCGGGGCCTTTTACTAAAGCAAGGACAAGTTAGATAACTTGAACTTCTTCAGCTTGCATGCCTTTCTGACCGCGGGTAGCGATGAAAGAAACCTGTTGGCCTTCTTTCAGGCTTTTGAAGCCGTCGGATTGGATAGCTTTGAAGTGAACGAACAGATCGTCACCGGATTGTGGGGTGATGAAGCCGAAGCCTTTTTCATCGTTGAACCACTTAACGGTACCGGTTTGGCGATTAGACATGGTGTAACTCCTTGAACAAAGATAACTGCGACTCAGGAAGAACCCTGGCCGAGACTGAGTGCAAAGAGCAGGAAAAATTCTTGTAGATGGTTGGATCGAAATTCAACATATCGTGTAGAGATTCTCAGTGACACAAGCAGCACAGTGGCGCCACCTTAACCCTTTTTCCAGAATGTGCCAATGGTCTTTGCGAAGGTTTCTCTTATTTGGTGACTGACGGCGCGGGCGATGGCCGGCAGGACCCGGAAATCAAGGCGGATCGGCGAGATTTGCGTGCCGCGCTTTGAACTCGGACCCGTGCCCCAGTAAGATGCCGGACGTATTTTTTCCACCTCGCTATTTCAGGAAACCGCCATGAGCATCAAATCGGACAAGTGGATTCGCCGCATGGCGCAAGAGCACGGCATGATCGAGCCCTTCGTCGAACGCCAGATGCGTGGCGAAGGCGCCGACCGGCTGATCTCCTTCGGTGTCTCCAGCTACGGCTACGACGTGCGCTGCGCCGACGAATTCAAGGTGTTCACCAATATCAACTCGGCCACCGTCGACCCGAAGAACTTCGACGAAAAGAGCTTCGTCGACGTTAAAAGCGACGTTTGCATCATCCCGCCGAACTCCTTCGCCCTGGCCCGTACCGTCGAGTACTTCCGCATCCCGCGCAACGTGCTGACCATCTGCCTGGGCAAGAGCACCTACGCCCGTTGCGGCATCATCGTCAACGTCACGCCGCTGGAACCCGAGTGGGAAGGTCACGTGACCCTGGAGTTCTCCAACACCACGACCTTGCCGGCGAAAATCTACGCCAACGAAGGTGTGGCGCAGATGCTGTTCCTGGAATCCGATGAAGAGTGCGAAGTGTCCTACAAGGATCGTGGCGGCAAATACCAGGGCCAGCGCGGTGTGACCCTGCCGCGTACCTGAATCTGACGAGCTGTTGGAATTCCTGGGCGGGCAGACACTCTATTGCGTGTACTGCCCGTTTTTGTGTGTCAGCGCAGCGGGCCTTCGCTCAGGAGTTGCTCTATGAAGATCGATCCGCGAATCAGTGCCGAACTGGCAAGGCTTGAGCCCAATCAGATCGGCGTCATGGCCTGGTCATTGCTGGCCCATCCTGTCGAAGCGGCGGGCGGCATCCCTGGCCAGCCTGATCCCGACACCCCCAACGAACAACCTACCGAACCCGGCGAGCCTACGCTGCCGGATGAGCCGCCTCCTGCGCCTGTGGCATGACATCAGCTGCAAGTTGCGAGCTGCAAGCTGCAAGTTGAGACACCTAGCCTTGGCTTGAAGCTTGAAGCTTTCAACTGACAGGCCATATTTCGTTATCGCCGATGACAAAAATCCTGCAATCGCTGCCCTGCTCGACCCGGTAACCGCCCGTGAACGCACCGAAGGCCGGCAGCAGGCTGATCTCGCTGCCCAGCCGAAAGCAGGCCAGGCGAAGGCGTTGCCGGCCCTTGCCGCTCAGGTGGTAGACCGGGTGCACGTGACCGGCCAGCACATGGCGGCTGGGATGTGGGGCAGGCTCGTGTTGCACGGCGAAAGGGCCCAGAAGCAACGGCTCCGGTACGACGCGAATGTTCAGCGCTGGCGGTGGGTCACCGGCGCGTTTGTCGTGGTTGCCACGAATCAGCGTCATGGCCAGGTGCGGATGTCGCACACGCCAATCGGAAAGTGCCTTCAAGGTGCCGGGCGCATGAGAGCCGGGACCGTGGAGAAAATCCCCGAGAAAAATCAACTGTCGGCATGGCAGGCTGGCCAGCAACGCATCCAGCACGGCGATGTTGCTGGCGGTGGTGCCGTGGGGCACCGGTTGCCCGAGGCTGCGATAGGCGGCGGCCTTGCCGAAATGAACATCGGCCACCATCAGGGTTTCCTGGGCGGGCCAGTACACGGCTTTTTCCGGGAGCAACCAGAGTTCTTCGCCGGCCAGGCTGACGGGGTAAGGCGCTGGCATCAGGTGTCACCGCGATCGGCAGTCTTTTCCAGTTCGCTGACCATCCGCCGGATGCGGTCGGCGAGCTTTTCCGAACTCATGCTTTCCCGGAATCGCTCCACCAGCAGCGGAAACCCGAGCGGGGTGGGGCGCTTGATCACGTGCAGGTCCAGCTTCAAGGTATTGAGGCGTTGCAAGGTCTGCTCCAGTCGACGGATATCCAATTCTTCGCGCAAGACTTCCTCCCCGGCCTGGGCCAGCAAGAGATTGTCGGCGTCGTATTGCTTGAACACCTGGAAGAACAATCCGCTGGACGCCTGGACTTGCCGGGTGCTTTTCGGTGCGCCGGGATAGCCGGCAAAGACCAGTCCGGCGATCCGGGCGATTTCGCGAAAACGCCTCAGGGCCAATTCCCCGGCGTTCAGGCTCGCAAGTACGTCGGTCAGCAGGTGATCGACGCTCAGCAGGCCGGGGGTCAGGTATTGCGACCAATCCACTGCCGTGGCGCTGAGCAGTTCCAGGCCGTAATCGTTGACCGCAATGGAAAACGTCAGTGGCTGTTGCTGGCTGACACGCCAGGCCAGCAGGCTGGCCAGGCCCAGATGAACCTGGCGACCGGCAAACGGGTAGAGGAACAGGTGCCAGCCCTCCCGGGACTTGAGAGCTTCGGCCAGCAATGTGCTCTGCGTGGGCAAACCGGACCAGCGTTGTTGAGTCAAGAGCAGGGGCTGCACGGCGTGCATCTCTGGGCCCTCGAAGCGGCCCGAGGCGGCTTCGCTCAAACGGGCCACGACGGCGGCGGCCAATTCGCTGGAGAGCGGCATGCGCCCGCCGTTCCAGCGCGGCACAGCGGCCTTCTTGGCCTGGCTGCGTCGCACGTAGGCGGTCATGTCCTCGACCCGGACCAATTCCAGCAAACGCCCGGCGAACAGGAAACCGTCACCGGGGCGCAGGCGGGCGATGAAGCCTTCCTCTACGCTGCCCAGGGTCTTGCCGCCCCCGCCTTTGCTCCAGAACTTCAATTGCAGGCTGGCATCGCTGACGATGGTGCCGATGCTCATGCGGTGACGCCGGGCCAGGCGTGCGTCAGGCACTCGCCAGATCCCGTGTTCGTCCGGTTCGACGCGTCGATAATCGGGGTAGGCGGTCAATGACAGGCCGCCATGGCGCACAAACGCCAGGGCCCAGGCCCATTCGGCCGGGTTGAGGTCGCGGTAGGCCCAGGCACCTCGCACTTCCTCGAACAATTCGGCGGGAACGAAGCCACCACCCAGGGCCATGCTCACCAAGTGCTGCACCAGCACATCCAGCGGCTTGCGGGGCGATTCGCGCGGTTCGATGCGCCGTTGGGCCACGGCGTCCTGCGCGGCGGCGGCCTCGATCAATTCCAGGCTGTGGGTCGGCACCAGCGTCACCCGCGAGGTCCGGCCCGGTGCGTGGCCGGAGCGCCCGGCCCGTTGCATCAGCCGGGCTACGCCCTTGGCCGAGCCAATCTGCAGCACCCGTTCCACTGGCAGGAAGTCCACCCCCAGGTCCAGGCTGGACGTGCAGACCACCGCTTTGAGCTGGCCGTTCTTCAATGCCTGTTCCACCCAATCCCGGGTGTCACGCGACAGCGAGCTATGGTGCAGGGCGATCAACCCGGCCCAATCGGGCCGCGTCTCAAGCAGCGCCTGATACCAGATTTCCGACTGTGCCCGGGTGTTGGTGAAGACCAGGCAGCTGCTGCTGGCGTCGATTTCGGCCACGACCCGGGGCAGCATTTTCAGGCCGATGTGCCCGGCCCAGGGGAAACGTTCGAGGGTCGGGGGTAACAGTGTGTCGACCCGCAGCGCCTTGCCATCGACTCCCTGCACGCTGATTCCGTTGCCTTGCGGGATCAATACCTGTCCGGCGTGGGCCTGGTTGCCCAGGGTCGCGGACACGCCCCAGACGATGAGTTCGGGATGCCAGTGCCGCAAGCGCGCCAGGGCCAGTTGCAATTGCACGCCACGTTTGTTGCCGAGCAACTCGTGCCATTCATCCACCACGACCATGCGCAGGGTCGAGACGGCGGTATGCGCATCGGCCCGGGCGAGGATCAGGGTCAGGCTTTCGGGGGTGGTGATCAGCGCGGTGGGCAGGCGCCGGCCCTGGCGGGCGCGTTCGTTGGCGCTGGTATCGCCGGTGCGCAGGCCGACACTCCAAGGCACTTGCAGGTCTGCCAGGGGCGCTTCGAGGGCTTTGCCGGTGTCGGCCGCCAATGCGCGCATCGGCGTGATCCACAGGACGGTCAGCGGTTCGGCCGGCGGTTTGCGTTTGCGCGGTTTATCCAGCGGCGGTGCCGGTCGAGCGAAACGGTTGAGGGCGGCTAACCACACGGCATAGGTTTTGCCGGCACCGGTACTGGCATGCAGCAGCCCGGACTCCCCCCGCTTGACCGCGGCCCAGACCTGCTTCTGAAAGACGAACGGCTTCCAGCCGCGGGCATCGAACCACTGTTTCGCGAAATTATTGGATGTCGCCATGCCTGCCGCGTGCGCCCTGAAAGTCCTTCTTCAGTGACCACGGTGGGAGGTGAAAGGTTTTAAAAAACCTGTGGCGAGGGGATTTATCCCCGCTGGGCTGCGAAGCAGCCCCAAAAAGCTCAAGAATAATTTGCCAGACGCACCGAGGCGATCAACTGAGGGGCTGCTTCAGCCCAACGGGGATAAATCCCCTCGCCACAGATAAATCCCCTCGCCACAAGAGCAGTACCTGGCCCCTCAATTCAGGTGTGCCGAGCTTTATTTCAGGTTGCCACTGAGGAACTGCTTGAGCCGTTCACTGGTGGGATTGCCCAGCACGTCTTCCGGTGCGCCTTCTTCTTCCACCAGGCCCTGGTGCAGGAACAGCACCTGGTTCGAGACCTTGCGGGCGAAGCTCATTTCGTGGGTCACCATGATCATGGTCCGGCCCTCTTCGGCCAGGCCCTGGATCACCTTCAGCACTTCGCCCACCAGCTCCGGGTCCAAGGCCGAAGTGGGTTCGTCGAACAGCATCACCTCCGGTTCCATCGCCAGGGCACGGGCAATGGCCACGCGCTGTTGCTGGCCGCCGGAGAGGAAAGCCGGGTACTGCTCGGCAACCCGCGCCGGCAGGCCGACCTTGTCGAGATAACGACGCGCACGGTCGTCGGCTTCCTGCTTGCTCACGCCCAACACCCGGCGCGGCGCCATGGTGATGTTTTCCAGCACGGTCATGTGGCTCCACAGGTTGAAGTGTTGGAACACCATGGCCAGGCGCGTGCGGATACGTTGCAGTTCGTCGGCGTCGGCCACGTGCATGCCGTGGCGGTCCTTGATCATCTGGATCGGCTGGCCGTCCAGGCTCATGGCGCCGTCGTTGGGTTGTTCCAGGAAGTTGATGCAGCGCAAAAAGGTACTTTTGCCTGAGCCGCTGGCGCCAATGAGGCTGATGACGTCGCCGGTCTTGGCCTTGAGCGAAACGCCCTTGAGCACTTCATGTTCGCCATAGCTTTTATGCAGGCCTTCGATGGTCAGTTTGTACATGGAGCATGCATCCTCAAGGCGAAAGTAGGTAGCCGCTGCGATAGGCTTCGGTGCCGGCGACATGGGCGATCACCATGCCGGCCGTGGCCATGCGGCGCAGCGAACGGGCGTAGAGCAGCCCGGCGTTACGGCAATGAACGGGGGTGACGGTGTCGTTGACCGGATCGATGACTTCCGCGATCAACTGCCCTGCCTCCAGGTATTCGCCGGGCAGGGCGCTGTAGACCAGCAACCCACCCACGGGCGTCGCCACCGGCTCGACAGCGGCCAGCGGCGTGGCCGGGTAGGGCAGCTCGGGCATGGGCATCGGTTCGCCGTCGATGGCGCCGAAACGGATCAGGTATTCGATCAAGGCCTGGCAGTCCAGGCTCGCCAGCCCGTGGTTGACGTCACCCTGGCCACGCAACTCCACGGTGACCGAAAAACTGCCCAGGGGAATCTCGAAGCGTTCGCCGAAGCGTTCTTTGAGTTGCCACCAGAGCAGGGTGAAGCATTCATCGAACGACTGGCCGCCCGAATCGGTCGCCAGCAGGCAGGCTTCGGCGCCGATGTAGCGGGCCAGCGGTTCGACTTGTGGCCAGGCTTCGGGTGTGGTGTAGAGGTGGGCCACGGCTTCGAAGTCGCAATGCAGGTCCAGCACCATGTCGGCGTCGCAGGCCAGCCGTTGCAGGGCCAGGCGCAGGGATTGCAATTGCGTGCCTGGGGACTGCCGGGCGAGGGCGTCGCGCAGGCGGGTGCGGATCAGCATCAGGTTGTGCTGCGGATCGTCGGTGAGCAGGTCCTGGATTTCGTTGCCGATCTCTTCGCTCAGGTCGACGAAGCGGCGGTTGAAGTTCTGCCCGCTCTCGGTTTCGTAGCGGCCCAGGGGCACGTCCATCAGCACTTGTTCGAGGCCGATGGGGTTGGCGACGGGCACCAGCACGATCTCGTGGCGCAGGTGGCCCGACGCTTCGAGTTCGGCCAGGCGCTGCTTGAGGTGCCAGGCGACCAGCATGCCCGGCAGTTCATCGGCGTGCAGGGACGACTGGATATAGATTTTGCCGACGGCTTTTTCCGGGCCGAAGTGGAAGCTGTGGATCTTGCGTGCGGTCCCCGGTACCGGGGCCAGCAGGTCATGGATCTGGTGGCGCATTTGCGTGTGTGTCCTGGAACGGAAGCCCTAGTGAGTCGGCCCGAGAAAGGCCAACCAGCGGCGTTCGGCGAGGCGGAAGAGGCCCACCAGTGCAAAGGTGACGGTCAGGTAGATCAACGCGGCGATCCCGAACGACTGGAACGTCAGGAACGTCGCCGAGTTGGCGTCCCGGGCCACTTTCAGCACGTCTGGAACGGTAGCGGTGAACGCCACGGTCGTCGAGTGCAGCATCAAGATGACTTCGTTGCTGTAATACGGCAGCGAGCGCCGCAGCGCCGACGGCATGATCACGTAGGTGTACAGCTTCCAACCGGTCAGGCCGTAGGCCTTGGCCGCCTCGACTTCGCCATGGTTCATGCTGCGAATCGCCCCGGCGAAAATTTCCGTGGTGTAGGCGCAGGTGTTCAAGGCGAAGGCCAGGATCGTGCAGTTCATCGCATCGCGAAAGAAACTGTCGAGCAGCGGCTGGGCGCGCACCGCCGCGATGCTGTAGATGCCGGTATAGCAGATCAGCAGTTGGATATAGAGCGGTGTGCCACGGAACAGGTAGGTGTAGAACTGCACCGGCCAGCGGACGTAGAACTTGGGTGAAACCCGGGCGATGGACAGCGGGATCGATACCAGGAAACCGATCAGCAGCGAGGCGCTGAGCAGCCACAGGGTCATGGCCAGGCCCGTGACGTTGACACCATCGCTGTAAAGGAATGGCCGCCAGTACTCTTGCAGAAGTTCGATCATCGCACCGCCTCCCGGGCTCCAGCGGCGTAGCGGCGTTCAAGCCAGCGCAGGATGAAATTGGACGCGCTGGTGATCAGCAGATAAATCAGCGCCGCCAGCACCAGGAAGTAGAACAACTGGTAGGTGCTCTTGCCCGCATCCTGGGCCGCCTTGACCAGGTCGGCCAGGCCGATGATCGACACCAGCGCGGTAGCCTTGAGCATCACCATCCAGTTGTTGCCGATACCCGGCAGGGCAAAGCGCATCATTTGTGGAAACACCACGTAGCGAAAGCGCTGGCCACGCTTGAGGCCATACGCAGTGGCGGCTTCGACCTGGCCTCGGGGGACCGAGAGGATCGCACCGCGAAAGGTTTCGGTGAAGTACGCGCCATAGATGAAGCCCAGGGTGATCACCCCGGCGCCGAATGGGTCGATCTCGATGTATTCCCATTCCATGAAGTCGGTAAGCGAGGTCAGCCAGGTTTGCAGGCTGTAGAAGATCAGCAGCATCAGCACCAGGTCCGGCACGCCGCGGATCAGCGTGGTGTAGAGCTGGGCAGGGATTCGCAGCAGTTTGACGCTGGACAGCTTGGCACTGGCGCCCAGCAGGCCGAGCAAGACGCTCAACAACAAAGACAGGGCCGATAGCTTGATGGTCATCCAGGTGCCTTGCATCAGCAGCGGGCCAAAGCCCTGCAGGCTGAAGGCGGAGAGCCCCAGATTTTGTAGGAGTTGTTCGAACATGGAAGAAAGCCTTTGGCAGGAGAAAAGCGCCCATCCGAGACCGGATGGGCGCAGCGCATTATTTGCCGCTGTACAGATTCAGATCGCCAAAGTGTTTTTTCTGGATCTCGGCGTATTTGCCGTCGTCGTGTAACGCTTTGATACCTTTATCCAAAAGTGCCTTCAGCTCACTGTTACCTTTCTTGATACCAATCGCGGTCTTGGAGGGCAGCAATTCGCTGTCCACTGGCTTGCTGACTTCATAACCTTCGCCTTTTGGCGACTTCAGGAAGCCCAGCTCGGCCTGGAGCATGTCCTGGATCGCCGCGTCGAGGCGACCCGAGGTCAGGTCGGCGTAGACCTGGTCCTGGTTCTGGTAGGCCTGGGTCTTGACGCCGGCCTTGTCCAGCACGGCCTTGGCGTAGGCTTCCTGGATGGTGCCTTGCTCGTAGCCGACGGTCTTGCCTTTGAGCGAGGCAACGTCTTCGCTCAGGCCCGAGCCTTTCTTGAAGACATAGGCCGTTGGGCCGGAGAACAGCTCGCTGGAAAAGTCGATGGCTTTTTCGCGGGCCGGGGTAACGGTCATGGAGGAGATCACGCCGTCGAATTTATTAGCCTTGAGGCCCGGGATCATGCCGTCGAAATCACTTTCGACCCATTTGCATTTGACCTTCAGCTCTGCGCAGATCGCGTTGCCCAGATCGATGTCGAAACCGACCAGGCTGCCGTCGGCGGCTTTGGACTCAAACGGGGCGTAGGAAGGGTCGACACCAAAACGCAGTTCCTTGTATTCCTTGGCCGTGGCGACGCCAGCAGCCATGCACAACGCCAGTGCAGAAAGGGTCAGCAGTGCTTTTTTCATTATTCAATCCCTAAAACCAATATGAGCGCTTGTGGCGCGTAAGTATTGTTACCGGTGAAGGCGAGAACGGTATGACGGCATAAAGGTAGCAATTTCCGAACCAGAGTGCCGAACAAGTGTTTTAAAAGCTTCGGCGACGGGTGACGGAATGCGATGGTGCGCGGGGATGAGCGTACATCAAAAAGTGCACCGGGATGGAGCGCTCTTCGGTGGCGAGGGAGCTTGCTCCCGCTGGGGCGCGAAGCGGCCCCCTGCGGTGTGTCAGTCAGAACCAGGGGGCCGCTTCGCAGCCCAGCGGGAGCAAGCTCCCTCGCCACATGTGTTTGTGCAAACTTGACGACCCCGGACATGCAGAGGGGGCTATTTCAGCAGGTCCTGAAGCGTTGCCAAGGTATCTGCCTCTTCGACGGTTTTGTCCTGGCGCCAACGCAACATCCGTGGAAAGCGCACCGCGATCCCACTCTTGTGGCGATTGGACAGGGCGATGCCTTCGAAACCCAGTTCGAACACCAGGGTGGGCGTGACGCTGCTCACCGGGCCGAACTTTTCCACGGTGGTCTTGCGCACGATGTTGTCGACCTGGCGCATTTCCGCATCGGTCAGCCCTGAATAAGCCTTGGCAAATGGCACCAGTGTGCGCTCGCGACTGTCCGGCGGGTTATCCCATACGGCGAAGGTGTAGTCGCTGTACAGGCTGGCGCGCCGGCCATGGCCGCGCTGGGCATAGATCAGCACCGCGTCGACGCTGAAGGGGTCGATCTTCCATTTCCACCACACGCCCATGTCCTTGGTGCGGCCGACGCCGTACAGTGCGTTGCGGGCCTTGAGCATCATGCCTTCGACACCGAGGCGGCGAGAGCTTTCGCGTTGCCGGGCGAGGTCGAACCAGTCTTGGCCGGTGACCGTTGGCGACGGCAACAATACCGGACTGCGAACACGGGCGATCAGCGCCTCCAGCTGTTCGCGGCGCTCGGCCTGGGGACGGCTGCGCCAGTCCTCGCCTTGCCATTCCAGCAGGTCGTAGGCCATCACCACCACCGGGGCATCGTCGAGGATTTTCTTGCCAAGGGTCTTGCGACCGATGCGCTGTTGCAGCAGAGCGAAGGGTTGCACCGCAGGCTGCAACGGTGCGTCCGGGTCGAAGGCGTCTTCGGTAACCGACTGGGGGGCTTTCCAGACCACAATTTCACCGTCGATCACCGTGCCGTCGGGCAGCGCCTGGGCCAGTGAATGCAGTTCCGGAAATCGCTCAGTGACCAAGTCCTCGCCTCGCGACCAGACCCACAAATGGCCGTCGCGCTTGATCACCTGGGCGCGGATCCCATCCCATTTCCATTCCACCTGCCAGTCGCTGGCGGGCCCCAGCAGCGTGTCGAATTGCTCCACGGGTGCAGACAGCGCATGGGCCAGGAAAAACGGATAAGGCTGGCCGCCGCGCTGGGCATGTTCATCGTCGGATTCGGCCGCGATCAGCTTGAGGTAACTGGCCGCCGTCGGCCGATGGGACAGGTCGGTGTAGCCCACCAGGCGCTGGGCCACCCGTTTGCTGTCCAGCCCGGCCATGCCCGCCAGGGCCCGGGTCACCAGCAGTTTGGATACGCCGACGCGGAAACTGCCGGTGATGAGCTTGATGCAGAGCATCAGGCTGGGCCGGTCGAGTTGCGCCCACAACGCCGGTAAGCGTTGCGCCAATACCTCGGGCGACTCACCGCGCAAGGGCAGCAGTTTCTCCTCGATCCACAGCGCCAGGCCTTCGTCGGAGCTGTGGGGCGATTCGGGTAATACCAGCGAAATGGTTTCGGCCAGGTCGCCCACGGCCTGATAACTTTCTTCGAACAGCCAGAGCGACAACCCGGATATCTGGACCGCCAACTCCCGCAGGATTTTTACCGGCACCAGTTGCCGTGGGCGCCCGCCGGAAAGGAAATACACGGCCCACGCCGCGTCCTGGGGTGGGGCTTTGCTGAAATAGTCCTGCATGGCGGCGAGCTTGGCATTGCTGGAGGTGGTGGCGTCCAGTTCGGCGTACAACTCGGCGAAGGCTTTCATGGCGCCTCCTCCCCGCTGTTGGTGGCCATGGCGAGGTCTTCTTCATCGTCACCGTATTCGGTGCTGAACGCTTGGGCGTCGAGGCCTTGCTCGCAGAGATGGCGCACCAGCACGCTTACCGAACCGTGCGTGACCATCACCCGTTCGGCGCCGGTCTGTTCGATGGCCCAGAGCAGGCCGGGCCAGTCGGCGTGGTCGGACAGCACAAAACCCCGGTCCACGCCACGCCGCCGACGCGTACCGCGCAGGCGCATCCAGCCGCTGGCGAAGGCGTCGCTGTAGTCGCCAAAGCGGCGCATCCAGCTGCTGCCTCCGGCAGAGGGCGGGGCGATGACCAGCGCCTGGCCCATGATCGGGTCGTTCTTCTTGACATCGCCGGCGTAGATCGTTGGCGGGAGATGGACCCCGGCCTCGCGGTAGACCCGATTCAGCGGTTCCACCGCGCCATGGGCCAGGATCGGGCCGAGGCTTTCGTCGATGCCGTGGAGAATTCGCTGAGCCTTGCCGAAGGAATAGCAGAACAACACGCTGGCCCGGCCGGCGGCGATGTTCCCGTGCCACCACTGGTTGATCTCGTCGAAAATCTGCGCCTGGGGCTGCCAGCGGTAGATCGGCAGGCCGAAGGTGGATTCCGTGATGAAGGTATGGCATTTCACCGGCTCGAATGGGGTGCAGGTGCCGTCAGGATCGACTTTGTAATCCCCCGACGCCACCCAGACCTCGCCTTGATATTCCAGCCGCACCTGGGCCGAGCCCAGCACATGGCCGGCGGGGTGAAAGCTCAAGGTCACGCCATGGTGCGACAGGCGTTCGCCGTAAGGCAGCGTTTGCAGGTTGATGTCCTGGCCCAGGCGTGATCGCAGGATGCCTTCGCCGGGTGCCGCTGCCAGGTAGTGTTGGTTGCCACTGCGGGCATGGTCGCCGTGGGCGTGGGTGATGACCGAGCGTTCCACCGCCCGCCACGGGTCGATGTAGAAATCCCCGGGCGGGCAGTACAAGCCTTCGGGGCGGGCAATGACAAGATCCATGCGGTCACCGGAGCGATGGGCTTGTCAGGTAGAGGCGCAGGCGAGGGGGGAAGTTCTATCGGGTTTTGATGGCGCAGGATCAGGTGGCTGAATGGACAAATGTGGCGAGGGGATTTATCCCCGTTGGGCTGCGAAGCAGCCCCAAAGCAGCCAACTCGATTTGCCTGACACACCTAGTTGCCTGGTTTCAGGGCTGCTTCGCAGCCCAACGGGGATAAATCCCCTCGCCACAGGGCAGTCTATTTGCCAGGCACCAGGGTCAACCGCGTCTTGCCATACGCCCGATCGAAGTTCTGTGACTGCAGCGGCAGGCTCTGGTACTGCCCCTTGATCCACGGATCGATGCCATTGGCATAGTTCGGGCTGACCGGGTTGCCAGACTGGCCGGCGCCGTCCTGGATCATCAACGGTTCAGGCTGGCCGAAGTCAACGATAAAGCGCATGGCCGGCGCCAGGGTGGTGGTGAAATCCTGGCCCCAGGCGAACGCCGCCGAGTTGAGCGTGCTGGCGTCGCCACCAGCCGGTAGCGGGCCGCGTACGATCTGGCCGTTGCTGTTCTTCCACGCGTAGCGATGCAACTGGCCCCACTGCCAAGCCTTGTGGTCACCGCCCAACTGGCTGTCACCGGCGTTGATGGTGGCGACCAGGCTGCGGGCGAGGATGACGGCCTTGTCTTCTTTCTGAGGGGTGCGTACATCGTCCCAGAACGGGCTGTCTTCACGTCCCAGCAGATGATCGGCCTGGGCCGAGTAGGACAATTGGCCGTTGGCGACCAGCGCCTTCCACGCCGGGCTGCTGTCCGGGCCCAGTTCGTCGAGGAAAATCTGCTTCATGCTTTCCTGCAGGAACAGCTCATAGATCGCCGCGTCGGCGGAGGTCGGGTTGAGCCGGCCATCGAATGCCATCAAGCGAGTGTAGGCCTCGCGGGCCTTGGCCCGGTCAGCCACCGGCAGGGCTTCGATCGCCTGTTTGAGCGGCTGGGTCATGCCCGGTGCTTCGAAGACTTGCTTGAGCTTGGCGGCGAACGTTGTGCCCTGGTCGTATTGCATGGCGGTCAGGCTGCGGGTGTCGTGCTTGCCCGCGCCGGCCAGTTCGGCCATGCGTTCGCCACGCTCCGGTGCGGCCCACGAGTTGGACAGTTGCATGCCGTAGCCATGGGGGATGACCCGTTGGTTGGCCGTGCCAAGCCAGCCCTGGGGCGGGTCCTGATCGTAGGGGTGCAGCATCGGGTCGGCGTAACCGTCCCAATCGTAGCGACCGTCCCAGCCCGGCGACGGCAACAGACCCTCGCCTTCACGGCGGTTCGGGTAGCGACCGGTGACTTGCCAGCCGACATGGCTGGCGTCGGCAAAGACCAGGTTCACCGCCATGGCGCGGATTTCCCGGCTGGCGTCGGAGGCTTTCTCGACGTTCTGCGCCCGGGACAGGTCGAAGAAGGCATCCAGGGTCTTGTCGTCGCTGAAGCTCGGCGTCTGCAAGGCCAGGCCAAAGCCGTTGGCCATGGCCGGGCCCTGGGCGCTGTTGAGCAACGGGCCGTGGCGGGTTTCGAACACCGCTTCACGAATCGGCCGCTGGCCTTTGATGAAGTAGGTTTCGTTGCGCACGATCGCCGGTTGCCATTTGCCGTTGACCTCGTAGGACAGGCCATTGCCCTGACGGCGGATTTTTTCCAGGAACAGGTCCTGGTTGTCCCCCAGCACGCTGGTCATGCTCCAGGCCACTTTGCCGTTGAACCCGGCCAGGATCATCGGGATGCCCGCCACGGAAACCCCGGCCGCCTGGTACTTGGGCGCACGGATCTGTACCGGGCTCCACAGCCCCGGCATGCCCAGCGGCCCGTGGCTGTCGCTGGCCAGCAGACTCTTGCCGCTGCGGCTGCGTTGTGGCGCGATGGCCCAGTTGCTTGAAGACGCAGCACCCAACAGGTTCAACCCGGCCAATTGCTGGGTGGCCTTGCTGATTTCGCTCAGGCCCGGGATCTGGCCATTGAGTCGCAAGCCCTGGAGCTTGTCGGCCTCGGCCACGGGCAGTTGCTCGTCCGGATAGGACGGGCTCAGCCAGGCGAGCTTGTCGTTGGTGACGGTCTGGGCCAGCACCAGGCTGGCGATTTCTTCCGGGAGGTTGGCTGACTGGCTGAAATTCAGCAGGCAGAACATCAGCGCCGAGTCTTCCGGTTTCCAGTACTCGGGTTTGTAGCCAGTGGCGGCCAGGTCCGACGGCAACTTGTCGCGGTAGCGGAACAGGTAGGCGTTGACGCCGCGGGCATAGACTTCGAAGAAACGCTTGAGCCTTGGCGAAGACGCCTTGTACAGCTCGTCGGCGTTTTTCTTCAGGTTGACGGCGCGCATGTAGCGGTCGACGTCCAGCCGTTCGGCGCCGGACATTTCTGCCAATCGTCCTTGGGCCAGCAGGCGCAGGGTGACCATTTGGGTGATGCGATCGCTGGCGTGGACGTAGCCGAGGGTGAACAGGGCGTCATGGAAGCTGTTGCTTTCGATCAGCGGCATGCCGGTGGCATTGCGCCGGACCGAGACGTTCTGCGCCAGCCCCTTGAGCGGTTGCACACCGGAAGTCGGCGGGACAGTGTCCTGGGCGTTCCAGGTCTGGCATCCGCTCAAACCGAGCACACTGGCCATTGCGGCGGCAACGCCGAGCCGGGGGATAAGGGAAATAGAGGCTGGCGAGGCCATGGCAAAGCTCCTGCGGGAGGGGGTGGCACCAATAAAGGCGCTACGTTAGTGAGCAGGAGGGGGCCGCGCAAGCGGGGGCGAGGGTTATTTGTTGGTTTGGCGATAAAACTCCGGGGCCGGGTCATCGCTTTGCTCGAAGGCTTGCCTATAGGAAAAGGTGATGATCAAGTGTGGAACATTCAAAGACCAAGCAAGAGAAACTGGCATGGAGCTACAGAACGACGCGGCGCTGATTCTCATCGATCAACAAAAAGGCATCCTTCACCCCAGGCTCGGCCCTCGCAACAACCCCGAGGCAGAGCTGCGCATGCTGGAGCTACTGGCTTTATGGCGACGGACGGCGCGTCCGGTGATTCACGTCCACCACCTCTCCCGCTCGCCGGACTCGGTGTTCTGGCCGGGGCAGTCGGGGGTGGAAGTCCAGCCACGGTTCGAGCCGCAGGCAGGGGAACGGTTGGTGCAAAAGCAGGTGCCGGATGCGTTCAGTGGCACCCACCTGGAACAAGACCTGCGCAACGCCGGAATCAGGCAATTGGTGATCGTCGGGGTGGCAACGCACAACTCGGTGGAGTCCACGGCGCGTACGGCCGGCAACCTGGGATTCGACACGTGGGTGGTCGAAGATGCCTGCTTTACCTTCGACAAGAGCGATTACTTCGGCAACGCCCGTACGGCTGCCGAGGTGCATGCCATGTCCTTGGGCAATTTGCATGGTGAGTATGCGACGGTGGTCGGTGTGAAGCGGATTCTGCAGGCGGGCTGATAGATCGGTGTTGACAGTGCCGGCCTCATTGTTGGATCGCCGCCCGGAGCAAGCTCCCACAGGGTGTTGAAAGCGGCACGGTCCCGTGGCGAGGGAGCTTGCTCCCGCTGGGGCGCGCAGCGGCCCCAAAAAAGCGATGAGCGCTTCGCACTCAAGCGGGAGCAAGCTCCCTCGCCACAAAAAGCTTCCAAGCCATCACACCCTGGATTGGTTAATGGCAAACTCTGTGGGAGCGAGCTTGCTCGCGATGACGCTCTAACAGGCGAAAAAGCTTTTCGCCCGGACCCTCAAGCCCCGTGGCACTTCTTGAATTTCTTGCCATTACCGCACGGGCAAGGGTCGTTGCGGCCGACATCCTTCAGGGCGTTGCGCACCGGTTCCTGGTGGGCGTGGCCGCAGTTCGGACCGTGGACATGGCCGTGGTCATGATCGTGATGATGGTCGTGATCGTGGTTGCAATCAGGGCCATGGACGTGGGGTTGTTGGGTCATCGGGGTTACTCCGCAATAAAATCGGCGGCGATTATCACGCCATTACGTTCCAGGTGCACGTAGTGAGCGATGAATAATCCGGTTTCCAGCTCACCTTCCAGACGATAGGGGATCTGTTCCCGGGGTTTCTCCAGCAGCTTCACCACTTCCCGCACCTGTGGCCACAGGTTGGTGCGCACCGGCACCTTGAAGTAGGCGCTGTGCTTGGGACGCACGGTGAACCAGTGCTCATGCTCGCCTTCGGTCAGCAACAGGTCGCCCAGGTGGATGCGGTAGGTCAGGCCGCGAACGGTGAGGTCGCTGTCGCCGGGGTTGTCGACGCGAAAGTGCAGCGTGAACCTCTGTTCCACCAGCCGGGCCCGCACCACCTCGACTTTGACCAGATGTACCTGTGGTTCCGGAGCTTCTTCACCTCGCCAGGATGCACAGCCGCCGAATCCAACGAACAGCAGCAGGCAGGTGATGCGCAGCAAGAATGATGGAGGGGTCATGTCCGTGCCTCTGGTTTATCCCCAGTCTAGCCCTATGGGCCGATGGACGAGCGTCGGACGTTTCCTAAATTCAGCGATTGAAGTAGCCGGCGCAGCACTTCTTGAATTTGTGCCCGCTGCCACACGGACAGCTGTCGTTGCGTCCTGTCTTGACCGGCACGGTCGGATCGATGAAATACCAGCGCCCGTCGTTCTGCACGAACGAGGATTGCTCACGGTGGCTATGCTCGCCCTGGCCGTCGTGCCAGCGTGTCGTGAACGTGACAAAGGCATGTTCCGGTTGACCACCTAGCACTTCGCTGCTTTCCACCTCCAGCCCCAACCAGGTGCTGTTGGCGCTCCACTCGCTGATCGACTGGCGATCGAGGCCTGGCTGCTGGGCGGGCAGGGTGGTGGCGACCAGATAATCCACCAGGCCCAATACATAGGCGCTATAGCGCGAGCGCATCAAGGCTTCGGCGCAGGGCGCCGGGTGACCGTCGTGGTAATGGCCGCAGCAGGCGTCCAGTGGATTGCCACTGCCGCAGGGGCAGATGGGCGTGTGTGGGCTTGTGTTCACGGTTACCACCAATATTTTCCAAAATTTTCCGGGTTGGCCCAAAAGCGCGAGTTGAGCCAGTCGGGGACTTGTTTGTATTCAAGCAGATCGTAGGTAAACAGGGTCAGCACCTGATCTTCGCGCTGGAATCGCTCGCTGGCTTGCAGGGCCAGTGAAAAAAAGTCCGTCTCTTGCCAGCCGCAGGCGTTGAGATCTGCCAGCACGGCAATGCGACTGGCATTGAGATTGCGGATGCCACCCAACAGGTTCAGACCTTCGCGCTTGGGCAAATGCTCCAGGCAATCGAGCGCCAGGGCCAGGTCAAAACGCCGCGCCGCCACGTCCGCCGGCAGCGCGCCGGGGCCGGCGTGGACCACTTCGGTGCCGGGATGGGCCTGCTGGAATGCTTCAAGCGCTGGAAAGCCGCTGGCACCGATCAGCAGCAGTTTTTGCGGGGCATAACGGTCAAGCACGGCCGCCAGGGCTTGCTGGGGCGTACGCGCAGAAATGGCAACAGTCATCGAAGCTCCTCAGTCAGAACCATCACGATAGCCTGCCCGGACATCGTGGCCTAGAGCGGTTTGTCCCTGGACGTGCGGAATCTTCGTAAACACGGGGCGAAAACCCGCGATTGCTCAGGCTGGCGCAGATTCGAAGACGGGTCTTTACTCCCCTGAATCGGCGACAAGCCGATCCCTCAAGGAGAAACCCGATGAGCATAGTTCGGACAGCGTTACCCCTGGTTCTGCTAACCAGTGTGTTGACTGGTTGCGCAGGTTTGCAGAAAACCGACTGGCCGACCTGTGCGGCCGTCGGCGGTGCGATCGGTGCGGGATTAGGCGCCATAGAAAGCACTTCCTGGGCTGGCGGCGGCGCGCTGTACGTTGGCGGCATGGCGGCAGCTTATTGCTGGGTGCACGGCGACGGCGACGAAGATGGCGATGGCGTGCCGGACAGCCGCGACAAGTGCCCGGGCACACCGAAGGGTGTGCAGGTCGATGCCGACGGTTGCCCACCACCTGCACCACCGCCAATGGCTGAAGAGCCTCCAGTGGTCAAGGAAGAAACCATCGTGATCCGCGACGTGCACT
This sequence comes from Pseudomonas sp. NFACC05-1, assembly GCF_900100135.1. Taxonomy (NCBI): domain Bacteria; kingdom Pseudomonadati; phylum Pseudomonadota; class Gammaproteobacteria; order Pseudomonadales; family Pseudomonadaceae; genus Pseudomonas; species Pseudomonas sp. NFACC05-1. Next base: position 93,565 of record NZ_FMTR01000009.1, read on the forward strand.
TTGAGTTCAACAAAGCCACGCTGACCCCAGCCGACAAGGATGTGCTGAGCACGGTCGCCACCCGACTGAAACAGGAAACGTCCACCGCGCAACTGCGGGTCACCGGCCATACGGACAGTGTCGGCAGCGATGCCTATAACCAACGGTTGTCGGAGAAACGGGCCAACTCGGTGGTGCAATACCTGGTCGAAAACGGCGTACCGCGTGCCAGTTTCGTCTCGGTGTCCGGCGCCGGTGAGAGTCAGCCGGTGGCCGATAACAAGACCGCCGACGGCCGCGCGATGAACCGTCGCACGGAAATCAAGATAAGCCGCTGAAACCCTTGCGAATCGCGGCTTGTAGAGTTGCGGATGCGGGTCTTTACTCCTGTGTGACCGGTATGGGCCGGTGACACAGGAGCCTTCACCATGAACGTTCTAATCAGGGCCGCCTTACCGGTACTGCTGGCGAGCAGTCTGTTGTCCGGTTGCGCCACTCACAGCGATGGCAGCGCACCTCTCAATCAACGCACCTGGCCAATCTGTAGCCTGATCGGCGGCTTGGTTGGCGGCGGGTTGGGGGCCATTGAAAGCAGTGGCTGGGCCGCCGGTGGCGCCGCACTGGGATTGCTGGGCGGTGGTCTGATCTGCTACGCCCAGGATGGCGATGAAGACGACGACGGGGTGTTCGACCGCCGCGACCGTTGTCCCGATACGCCGGCCAATACCCCCGTCGAGCATCACGGTTGCCCGCTGCCGCAATACCCGGCCAGCGCCCCGCCGGTCGAACCGCAAGCGCCGGCGAGCGAGGTCATCACCCTCAACGACGCCGGCAAGGTACTGTTCGATTTCGACAAATCCGACCTCACGGCAGACGCTCGAAGCCAACTCGATGGGCTGATGGGCAAACTCAGCCATGCCAATGTCGCCAGCATCCGGGTGGTGGGTCACACCGACAGTGTCGGCACTGATGCCTATAACCAAGGGCTGTCCGAACGTCGGGCCAGCAGCGTCGTGGAGTATTTGCTGACCCAGGGGCTGGCCCCCGACAAACTCACCAGCGAAGGCAAGGGCGAAAGCGAGCCGGTGGCTGACAATGAGACTGACGAAGGGCGGGCACAGAACCGTCGGGTTGAGCTGCATATCCAGCGTTGAAGCTCGGACCAGGGCTGCCGGGTCGTCGGGAAGGCGATCCGGGGCTCGGGTCAGATTAAATTTGCCTGGCCCTCTGGCTTATCCTGCGCGCAAGCCGTTACTGTGCGCGCAAAGAATAATTCCCGATCAGGGGGGCGTATGAAGGTGTTTTGGGGGCTGGGGCGCTTGCTGACCCTGCTGTTCTGGCTGGTGGTGCTGGTCAATCTGGTCGTGCCGTTCGTCCATCCGCTGCATCTGCTGGTCAATGTCGCCGGCGCGTTTTTACTGGTGCTCCATTTGCTGGAACTGCTGTTGTTCCGGGCCAGTTTCCGTGGCCGCCCCGCGCCTGGTCGTGATCGCCTCAGAGTGCTGTTGTTCGGTATCTTCCATTTGCAAACCCTCCCGACCGCGCCAGAGGCTTCCCATGCGTAAATTGTGTCTGCTCGCCGCACTCGTATGCCCGTGGGCTTCGGCCCAGGTGGTCCAGGTAGAAAGCCATTCGTTGATGCGCCTGCCAAACACCACCAGCACTCTGGTCCTCGAGCGACTGGACGTGGCCGACTACGGCACGCTGCTGGTGCCTTCCAATGTCACTGAACTGACTATCGACCAATTGCACCTGGGGCGTGAAGCACGGATCGCCATCGTGCCGGCGCAGCAGGCATTGGAAATGAAAGTGGCCCGGGCTGAGCTGGCCGAGGGCAGCCAGATCACTTCACGCGGCGCACCGGGTACCTACACCAAGGCCGCGCGGTCGGGGCGCGATCTCAACCTGCGTTTCAATGCCTTGAATGCGCCGCTGTTGTCGGTGGATGCCCGCGGTGGAACCGGTGCGCCGGGTTTCGTCGGTCTTGACGGTGCCAATGGCCAGGCGCCGGGTTGCACCTGGGGTTCGGCCGGTCGCGGGGCCGACGGCAGCAATGGCAGCGATGGCCAGCCGGGAGCCGCTGGCGCGCAGGTACGCCTCGAGCTGCCCCTGGCCTACCCTGCCGAGCAGATCAAGGTGACGGTGGACGGCGGGGCCGGTGGCGCGGCGGGACACGGCGGCAAACCCGGGGCGGGAGGCAAGGCCAAGGGGTGCTTGGTCTATACCGCCGATGGCGGCAAAAGCGGTCGTCCTGGCGCCGATGGCCAGCCAGGGCCTGCCGGAGCGGCGGGGACGGTGACGGTGCAGCGGTTCTGAAGAAAATCTGATCTGAACCTGTGGGAGCGAGCTTGCTCGCGATGGCGTTGTGTCAGTCGATGAAGTAGTGCTGATACACCGTCATCGCGAGCAAGGTCGCTCCCACAGGGTTTTATGTGATGTTCAGAACATTGGCCGCGCCGCGCCAATCGCCACCACCAGCAACCCGATCAACAAATTGATCCCCACCAACCGCCGGATCTTCCCCAGCACCGCCGCACCGGCCGGCCAGTCCTGCGCCGTCACGGCGCTACGCAATGCCGGCAGTTGCAGGCCCTGGATGCGGATGAACAGCGCAGCCATCACCACATACAATCCCATCATCACCTGCACATACCGAGGCGCGGTTTCGAAACCGGCGAAGCGCACATGGATCAGGCCTACACCGCTGATCGGTAAAAGCACCACCGCCACCCAGACCCAGACAAAAAAACGCTGAAACACTTCTACCCACAACTTGAGCCGGGCAGGGCCCTCAAGCGCCGTCATTGCGGCCGGGCGCAGGATCATCCAGGCGAAAAACATGCCGCCGACCCAGACCAGGGCCGCCAGTAAATGCAGGGTGTAGACGAGGGCAAAGGATGTCATTGGGTTACTCCGTTCTGCGCAGGATTCATTCGCGGGGTATGATAGCCGCCGATCCGAACCACTGAAAATTTATCCAGCGTTTTTTGCGCCCGACCATTCATGATCAGCACCGAACTCAAAACCACGATCCAGGGCGCCTATTCGCGTTTTCTCGAAGCCAAGAGCCTCAAGCCGCGATATGGCCAGCGCCTGATGATTGCCGAAGTGGCAAAAGTCCTGGGTGACATCGACACCGACGACGAAGGCCGGCGCAGTGGCGAGCCCGCCGTCGTGGCGGTGGAGGCCGGCACCGGTACCGGCAAGACCGTGGCCTACAGCCTAGCGGCGATTCCCACTGCCAAGGCCGCCGGCAAACGCCTGGTGATCGCCACGGCCACCGTCGCCCTGCAGGAGCAGATCGTCTACAAGGACCTGCCCGACCTGATGCGCAACAGCGGGCTGAACTTCACGTTCGCGCTGGCCAAGGGCCGTGGGCGCTACATGTGCCTGTCCAAGCTCGACATGTTGCTCCAGGAAGGCCACGCGCAGACCGCCACGGCCCAGTTGTTCGAAGAAGAAGGCTTCAAGATCGAAGTCGATGAGGCCAGCCAGAAGCTGTTCACCAGCATGATCGAGAAGCTGGCCGGCAATAAATGGGACGGCGACCGCGACAGTTGGTCCACCGCCCTGGAAGACGCCGACTGGTCCCGCCTGACGACCGACCATAGCCAGTGCACCAACCGCCATTGCCCGAACTTCGGCCAGTGCGCTTTCTACAAGGCCCGCGAAGGTATGGGCAAGGTCGATGTCATCGTCACCAACCACGACATGGTGCTGGCCGACCTGGCCCTGGGCGGTGGTGCGGTGCTGCCGGACCCGCGCGACACGATCTACGTGTTCGACGAAGGCCATCACCTGCCGGACAAGGCCATCGGTCATTTCGCCCATTACACCCGGCTGCGTTCCACCGCCGACTGGCTGGAAACCACCGCCAAGAACCTCACCAAGCTGCTGGCCCAGCACCCGTTGCCGGGTGACCTGGGCAAGTTCATCGAGCAAGTGCCGGAGTTGGCGCGGGAAATCAAGACGAACCAGCAGTTCATGTTCACCGCGTGCGAGCAAGTGGCCGATTTCAAGCCAGGCGAAGACGTCGAGGGCCGGGAGCGGCCACGCCATCGCTTCGTCGGCGGAGTGATTCCTGAACACATGCGCGAAATGGGCATCGAGCTCAAGAAAGGTTTCGCACGCCTGACCGACCTGTTCACGCGCCTGACCGACCTGCTCAAGGAAGGCATGGACGGCGAGGTCAACATCGGAATCGCCAGCAACCAGGCCGAGGAGTGGTACCCGCTGTTTGGCAGCCTGTTGTCCCGCTCACAAGGCAACTGGGAACTGTGGACGGCCTTCACCGCTGAAGACCCGGAAGACAACCCGCCAATGGCGCGCTGGCTGACCCTGGCCGAAAGCGGTTCGCTGTTCGACATCGAGGTCAATGCCAGCCCGATCCTGGCGGCGGAAATGCTGCGGCGCAACTTGTGGAACGTGGCCTATGGCGCGCTGGTGACGTCCGCCACGCTGACCGCCCTGGGCACGTTCGACCGCTTCCGCATGCGCGCCGGCCTGCCGAAGAAAGCCGTGACCGCCGTGGTCCCGAGCCCCTTCCACCACGCCGATGCCGGCGTGCTGCGGGTGCCGGACCTCAAGGCCGACCCACGGGATGCCGCCGCCCACACCGCGGCGATCATCCGCGACCTGCCGGAACTGGTGGAAGGCTCACGGGGCACCCTGGTGCTGTTTTCCTCGCGCAAACAGATGCAGGACGTGTTCGACGGCCTTGACCGTGACTGGCGCAAACAGGTGTTCATCCAGGGCAACCTGTCGAAGCAGGAAACCCTGAACAAGCACAAGGCCCGGGTCGATGGCGGGGATTCCAGCGTGCTGTTCGGCCTGGCGAGTTTTGCCGAAGGCGTGGACTTGCCGGGTGCCTATTGCGAGCACGTGGTGATCGCCAAGATCCCGTTCTCGGTTCCCGACGACCCGGTGGAAGCCGCACTGGCCGAGTGGATCGAAGCCCGTGGCGGCAACCCGTTCATGGAAATCTCCGTGCCGGACGCTTCGCTGAAGCTGGTCCAGGCGTGTGGTCGGTTGCTGCGCACCGAAGAAGACCGCGGCACCATCACCTTGCTCGACCGCAGGCTGGTCACCCAGCGCTATGGCAAGGCGATCCTCAACGCGCTGCCGCCGTTTCGGCGGGAGATTTCCTGACAAAGCGGGTTCTTCTGGTGATGGACGCTGTTGTGGCGAGGGAGCTTGCTCCCGCTGGGCTGCGTAGCAGCCCCAAGAAGGCTGGTCGCGATCAATCTGGCACACCGCAACGGCGGGTTTTGGGGTTGCTGCGCAACCCAGCGGGAGCAAGCTCCCTCGCCACAGGGGCCGGTTTCAGGTTAACCAGCCGTCCCATGGCGGTTCCCAAAACCCCCAATGGCTGAAACAATACCAGCCACTCTAAAAAGTCTTTGTTTCAAAGGAGTTGCGGGTGCAGATTCAAGGCCATTATGAACTTCAGTTCGAGGCGGTGCGTGAAGCGTTCGCGGCGTTGTTCGATAATCCCCAGGAGCGCGGCGCGGCGTTGTGCATTCAGGTGGGTGGTCGCACGGTGATCGATCTGTGGGCCGGTACCGCCGACAAGGATGGCCATGAGACCTGGCACAGCGACACCATCGCCAACCTGTTTTCCTGCACCAAAACGTTCACCGCCGTCACCGCCCTGCAACTGGTGGCCGAAGGCAAGTTGCAGCTGGATGCCCCGGTCGCCCGCTATTGGCCCGAGTTTGCCGCCGCCGGCAAGCAATCCATTACCCTGCGCCAGTTGCTCTGCCATCAGGCCGGGTTGCCGGCGCTACGTGAATTGCTGCCGCCCGAAGCGCTTTATGACTGGCAAGCCATGATCGATGCCCTGGCCGCCGAAACACCTTGGTGGACGCCGGGCGAGGGTCATGGTTATGCCGCGATCACCTACGGCTGGCTGGTTGGCGAGCTGTTGCGCAGGGCCGATGGGCGTGGCCCGGGGGAGTCCATCGTGGCCCGTGTGGCCAAGCCGTTGGGCCTGGATTTTCACGTTGGCCTGGCCGACGAGGAGTTTCATCGCGTGGCCCACATCGCCCGTGGCAAAGGCAACGTCGGCGATGCCGCGGCCCAACGCCTGCTGCAGGTGACGATGCGCGAGCCCACGGCCATGACCACCCGGGCCTTCACCAATCCGCCGTCGATCATGACCAGTACCAACAAACCGGAGTGGCGGCGCATGCAGCAACCGGCGGCCAACGGCCACGGTAACGCCCGCAGCCTGGCCGGGTTCTATGGGGGGCTGCTGGATGGCAGCCTGCTGGAAGGTGAAATGCTCGACGAACTGACTCGCCAGCACAGCTTCGGCGAGGACAAGACTTTGTTGACCCAGACCCGTTTCGGCCTGGGTTGCATGCTCGACCAGCCGGATGTACCGAATGCGACCTATGGCCTTGGCCCACGGGCGTTCGGTCATCCGGGGGCCGGTGGCTCCATGGGGTTCGCCGACCCGGAGCATGATGTGGCTTTTGGCTTCGTGACCAACACGCTCGGGCCTTACGTATTGATGGACCCGCGCGCGCAGAACCTTGCGAGGGTCCTTGCCACTTGTCTATAAACGCCATTGAAGGCGGCGGGCACCGGAACCTCGTGGCCTTTTCAGATTCCAAGCGACTGTTTATGCGGCCAAAACATGGCCTTTATTTTCCATTTACATCATTTTGTGGATATCCAATGTCATCGAATAAAACCCTCGCTCTGGCGCTGTGCTTCGCTATCACTGGTTGCGCACAAACCCCACAAAATGATGCCGAGGGCAGCAGCGGCTGGTGGCCGTTCGGCTCTTCCGACAAGGTGGCGGCCAAGGACACGGCGCCAGCGGCGCCTCTGAAACCGGCTGCCGTCGCACCGCAAGCCAAGGCCGAGAGCGCCACCCACTGGTGGTGGCCGTTCGCTTCCGATGATGCTGCCGACGTTGCGAAGAAAGATGACGTCAAACCCCAGGACAAACCTGAAGCCAAGGCACCGGCCCTTGCCAAGGCCGAAGCCGAAAGCAACGGCAAGTGGTGGTGGCCGTTTGGCGGCAAGGATCAGGAGACCGCCAAGGCGGTGCCGATGCCCGATCCTAAAGTCACCCAGGCCTGGCTCGACGACTACGAGCCGAAGCTGCGCACAGCCATCCAGGACAGCAAGCTCCAACTCGAGCGCCGCGACAACGTGCTGGTGGTCACCGCGCCGGTGGACGGCTCCTTCAACCCGGACCGTCCGGCCATGCTGCTGCCCGTGACCCTCGGGCCGTTCACCCGCGTGGCGAAGATCCTTGAAGCCGACCCCAAGACCGCCGTGCTGATCCTCGGCCACGCCGATACCTCGGGCGCCGCACCTGCGAACCTGAAGCTCAGCCAGGAGCGTGCCCAGTCCGTTGCGGCGATTTTCCGTCTCAGCGGCCTGCAACGTGATCGCCTGATGCTGCGCGGCATGGGCGCAGTGGCGCCACGTGCGGCCAACGACAGTGTGGAAGGGCGTGCCTTGAACCGTCGCGTGGAACTGCTGGTCACGCCGGCCAACACCATGGTTGCGCTGCTGAGCAAATACAACATGCCGGCTCCCGCACCCGTGACGCTGGTGGCGGCCCAGGACGTGAAGCCCGTGGCCCCGGCCCCAGCGCCTGCGGCGAAAAAAGCCGTGACCCCGACCAGCAAAAAAGCACCGGCCAAAAAAGCCGTGGCCAAGGCGCCTGCGAAGAAAGCCCCTGCCAAGGCCACTACCCCGGCGAAGAAAACCCAACCGGCCAAAGCCGCCACCGATACCAAGAAAGTCGCGGCTGCCGATACCCCCAAGCAGTGATGGGCTAACCACAAGGAACGCGCCATGACCCAACCGCTGGCTGATATGCGCCGCGACTACACCCGCGATGGCTTGACCGAGGCACAAGCCCCGGCCGAGCCGTTTGCACTGTTCCACCAATGGTTCGCCGACGCGGTGAAAACCGAGCAGGCGCCGGTGGAGGCCAACGCCATGACCCTGGCGACGGTGGATGCAGAAGGGCGCCCGCACTGCCGGATCCTGCTGCTCAAGGGCCTGGATGCCCTGGGGTTCACGTTCTTCACCAACTACGACAGCGCCAAGGGGCAGCAACTGGCCGCGAATCCATTTGCGGCCATGACGTTTTTCTGGCCGGCCCTGGAGCGCCAGGTGCGCATCGAGGGCAAAGTGGTAAAGGTCACCGCGCAGGAGTCGGACGCCTATTACCAGGTTCGCCCGCTGGGCAGCCGTCTCGGCGCCTGGGCTTCACCCCAGAGCCGGGTAATTGCAGGGCGTGGTGAGCTGGACGACCTGCTCAAGGCCACCGAACAACGTTTCAGCGACAGCCAACCGCATTGCCCGGAGCATTGGGGCGGTTATCGTTTGCTGCCCGAGCGCATCGAGTTCTGGCAGGGGCGTCCGAGCCGCCTGCACGATCGCCTCAACTATCGCCTGCAAGGGGCGAACTGGACGCGCGAGCGTCTGGCGCCTTAGCGTCGGGGTAATATGCCGCAGCGGTTTCAAGCCATTGCGGCAAGTCCCGGCGTTTGACCCCTTGCTCCCGGGCGCGGGCCAATTGTTGCAGCATGTAGGTCTTTTTCTGCTCATCCTGCCCCGCCAGGGACAGCGCCAAGTCGCGGTCCATCCAGCGTTTGATTCGTACGTACAGCCACCAGTGGAAGTACAAACCGGCCACGGTGACCGCGACGATGATGAAATAATCCATGAAAATCCCCGGGTTGATGACGCAGGTTTCGGAAATTGGCGCTACTGTTTGGTGAATTTTTCGGGTGCGCCTGTATCCCACCTGAATGAAAACAATTTTATCCCGGCGAGGCCGTGACAGGCGTCAAGCTGCGGAGTTTAATGAATCCCTGTCTTTTGGAGTTTGATGCTATGCGTAAGTCTGTTTTGCTGGTTGCTTCCTTTTCCACGATGGCGATGTTGCTCACTGGCTGTCAGTCGAGCCTGACCGGTGACTCCTATTCCCGTGACGAAGCGCGTCGCGTGCAGACGATTCGCATGGGTACGATCGAAGCCTTGCGTCCGGTCAAGATCGAAGGCACCAAGACCCCGATCGGCGGTGCGGCCGGTGCTGTGGTCGGTGGTGTAGGCGGCAGTGCCATCGGTGGTGGCCGTGGCAGCATTGTCGCCGCTGTGATCGGCGCGGTGGCCGGTGGCCTGATTGGCTCCGCTACTGAAGAAGGCCTGACTCGTACCCAAGGCGTGGAAATCACTGTTCGTGAGGACGATGGCAGCATGCGTGCCTATGTGCAGCAGGTTCAGGAGAATGAGGTGTTCCGTGTGGGTGAGCGGGTTCGTATTTCTACTGTGGATGGTACGAGTCGCGTATCGCACTAATTTACGGGTTTACGGGCGGGATTCCAGAGTTGTGTGTATATCCGTTGTTGGGGTAACGGCTACTTAGGGTTCCGCTCTTACAGCGGGTCACTTTTGAAAAGCGCAAAAGTAACCAAAACGCTCTTGCCCCACCACTCGGTGCCTCGCCTAGGCTCGGCATGCCCTCTCTCCGGCATTGCTCCGTGGGCCGCCGCGAAGGGCCATCCATGGCCCAGCGCGGCTATCCCGGCATCCATGCCGGGATGCCCACTGCGCAATACCTGCGTTCGGCCAGCGTGGTTAATGGGGCGCTGAGATCAACGTCCACCGCGAGGCGGCCTAGTAGCCGACCTGGTTTTGGGTGAACGTGTTTCTCCTGTGGGAGCGAGCTTGCTCGCGATGAGGCCAGCAAGGCCAGCATCCATGTGACTAAACCACCGCCATCGCGAGCAGGCTCGCTCCCACATTCAATCTTCAGCGGACACAAAATTCATATTCAACACAGACCTCCTGTGGGGGCGAGCTTGGTCGCAAAGAGGCCGGTACATCCACATCATCATCGACTGTGATGCCGCCTTCGCGAGCAAGCCCGCTCCCACAGAAGAAACGCGTTCACTCTAAGCCAGGCCGGCTATAAGGCCGCCTCGCTTCGGCTTTTGATCTGGGGCGCCCCGTTAAACCACGCTGGCCGAACGCAGGTATTGCGCAGTGGGCACCTCGGCATGGATGCCGAGGTAGCCGCGCTGGGCCATGGATGGCCCTTCGCGGCGGCCCACGGAGCAATGCCTGCGTTCGGGCATGCCGAGCCTAGGCGAGGCACCGAGTGGTGGGGCAAAGCGTTTTTGGTTACTTTTGGCGCTCTCTTCCAAAAGTGACCCGCCGTAAGGGCGGAACCCTAAGTAGCCGTTACCGCAGAAACGGATATTCACACCAACCATACTTCTACTTGTCCATCAATTGTTACTGTTAGGGCCGGATATTGAGGACCCGAAACGACTTGAAGACGTGTTGGAACGTTTCAGGAAGACAACGCAGCGCGCTTACGACTGGCCGCCGCCGTCACCGCATAACCCAACAACGCCGCCAGTATCGAACCAGTGAGAATCCCCATCCGGTCCATGCCCGCATAGTCGCTGACACCCGGCTCAAACGCGAGGGAGCCAACGAACAGGCTCATGGTGAACCCGATACCGCACAGGATCGCCACCCCCAATACCTGGCCCCAGTTAGCGCCAAGGGGCAGGCTGGCGATGCCGATTTTCACCGCCAGCCAGGTCAGGCCGAAGACGCCGACGGTCTTGCCCAGCAACAGGCCAATGGCGATACCCATTGGCACATGATGGGTGAAGCTTTCGACGGTGACGCCGCTCAGGGACAAGCCGGCGTTGGCGAAGGCGAACAGCGGCAGGATGCCATAGGCCACCCAGGGATGCAGGGCATGTTCCAGGGTTAGCAGCGGCGAAGTCTCGGCGTTTTTCGTGCGCAGCGGGATGCAGAACGCCAGGGTCACCCCGGCCAGGGTGGCATGGACACCGCTCTTGAGCACGCAGACCCACAGAATCAGGCCGACAACCATGTAGGGTCCGAGCTTGACCACGCCCATCCGGTTCATCGCCACCAGGGCGGCGATGCAGGTTGCCGCCAGTATGAGCGACAGGCTGGACAGGGCGCCGGAGTAAAAGATCGCGATGATGATAATGGCGCCCAGGTCGTCGATGATCGCCAGGGTCATCAGGAACAGCTTGAGCGACACCGGCACCCGCTTGCCCAGCAAGGCCAGCACGCCGAGGGCGAACGCGATGTCGGTGGCCGTCGGAATCGCCCAGCCGGCGAGGGCGGCCGGGTTGTCGCGGTTGAGGAACCAGTAGATCAGCGCCGGCACGACCATGCCGCCAATCGCCGCCGCACCCGGCAGGACGATTTGCGAGGGTTTGGACAGTTGCCCATCGAGTACCTCACGTTTGACTTCGAGGCCGATGAGCAGAAAGAACATCGCCATCAGGCCGTCGTTGATCCACAACAACAGCGGTTTGGCGATCTTTAGCGCCCCGACCTGGGCCACTACCGGCGTGTCCAGCAAGCCGTTGTACAACCAGGAGAGCGGCGAATTATTGATGGCCAGGGCCAACACGGCGGCGGCGATCAACAGCAGGCCGCTGGCCGCTTCCAGTTGGAAGAAACGCGTCAAGGAATTACGTAGAGGCATGATCGCTCTCCCTATCGAATCAAAAAGATGGCACACCCTAACCCGTACTGTTAGTTGTTAAAACAAAAGTTATATTCTTTTTTGTTATATGTCGTTACGACGCGTGCGCCGCACAGTCGGGCAGTTGCGGCGCATATTGGACCTTAGCTGTACCTGTGCGTGATGTCGGTTTTTTCCTAAGCTTGCGCCTGGTTTTTCCGAGACCACGTCGCGCCTGCATGACCGCCAGGTTTCCCCGCGTCGAACCGAGCCAGTGAGAGGACACCATGAACGACCACCGCCAGTGGGCGCGCGAAGCGATTCGCATCATTGAGGCTGACTTCCAGCGCAGTGCCGATACACATCTGATTCCCCTGCCGCTGCCAGGCCTGCCGGGAATCGAGCTGTATTTCAAGGATGAGTCCAGTCATCCCACCGGCAGTCTCAAGCATCGGCTGGCTCGTTCGCTGTTTCTTTACGCGTTGTGTAACGGCTGGCTCAAGCCCGGTGCGCCGGTGATAGAGGCTTCCAGCGGCTCGACAGCCATTTCGGAAGCGTACTTTGCAAGGCTGCTCGGCCTGCCCTTTATCGCGGTGATGCCGGCGACCACTTCCCGGGAAAAAATCGCACAGATCGCTTTCTACGGTGGCCAGAGCCATCTGGTGGACGACCCTACGCAGATCTACGCCGAATCCGAGCGCCTGGCCCGTGAGCATGATGGGCACTTCATCGACCAGTTCACCTACGCCGAGCGCGCCACGGACTGGCGGGCCAATAACAACATTGCCGAGTCGATCTTCCAGCAGATGCGCTTTGAGCGGCACCCGGAGCCGAGCTGGTTGATTTCAAGCCCCGGCACCGGGGGCACCACCGCCACCCTGGGGCGCTACGTCCGTTATCGCCAGCACGGCACTCGCGTGCTGTGTGCCGACGCCGAGCGTTCGGTGTTCTTCGATTATTACTGCAGCGGCGATGCCAGCCTGCGTCTGGATTGCGGCTCACGCATCGAGGGCATTGGCCGGCCACGGGTCGAGGCGTCGTTTTTGCCCAAAGTCATCGATGCAATGGTCAAGGTCCCGGACGCCTTGTCACTGGCGGCCATGCACTACCTGGCCCAGCGCTTGGGGCGACGGGTCGGCGGATCCAGCGGTACCAACCTGATCGGCGCGCTGATCGCCGCGAGGCAGATGGTTGAGGCGGGGGAGTCAGGGTCGATCGTGGCGATTCTGTGTGACGGCGGCGAACGCTATGCCACGACCTATTACGATCCGGCGTGGCTCAAGGCCCAAGGCTATGAGTTGAGTGGGCTGATAGACGCCGTGGCGGCGAGTGTGGAGCGAGGGGTGGCGCTGCCGGAGAGCGTGTTGCGAGCGAATATCTGAAACGTGAAAAACCTGAGACCCCTTGTGGGAGCGAGCTTGCTCGCGATAACGGTGGATCAGTCAACATCTGTGTTGAATGCCAGTCCGCCATCGCGAGCAAGCTCGCTCCCACCGGGTAATGCTGTTTACTTGGGCCTGTGGCTCTTGAGTGAACAGCATTGTCCCCTCAGGCCTCGAGACCGAGGATATCCCGCGCTACGGCCTCGGCAATCCGGATCCCGTCCACCCCCGCCGACAGGATCCCCCCGGCATAACCGGCGCCTTCACCGGCCGGGAACAGGCCCTTGACGTTCAGGCTCTGCAGCGATTCGTTGCGGGTAATGCGCAGTGGCGACGAGGTGCGGGTTTCGATGCCGGTCAGCACGGCGTCGTGCAGCGAGTAACCGCGAATCTGTTTCTCGAACGCTGGCAGGGCCTCGCGGATGGCTTCGATGGCAAAGTCCGGCAGGGCCAGGGCCAAGTCGCCCAGGGATACCCCTGGTTTGTAGGAAGGTTCGACGCTGCCCAGTGCCGTAGACGGTTTGCCGGCAATGAAGTCGCCCACCAACTGCGCCGGGGCTTCATAGTTACTGCCGCCGAGGACGAAGGCGTGAGATTCCAGGCGTTCCTGCAACTCGATGCCGGCAAGCGGGCCACCCGGATAATCCACTTCCGGAGTGATCCCGACGACGATGCCGGAGTTGGCGTTGCGCTCGTTGCGTGAATACTGGCTCATGCCGTTGGTCACGACGCGGTTCGGCTCGGACGTCGCGGCTACCACGGTGCCGCCCGGGCACATGCAGAAACTGTACACCGAACGACCATTCTTGGCGTGGTGCACAAGTTTGTAGTCGGCGGCGCCAAGTTTCGGGTGACCGGCGTACTTGCCCAGGCGCGCGCTGTCGATCAGCGACTGCGGGTGTTCGATACGGAAACCCACCGAGAACGGCTTGGCTTCCATGTACACGCCGCGGCTGTGGAGCATGCGGAAGGTGTCCCGGGCGCTGTGGCCCAGGGCAAGGATCACATGTTTGGAATGAATCTGTTCGCCGCTGGCCAGTTCGACGCCGACCAGTTGGCCGTCCTCGATCAGCACATCCGTGACCCGCTGCTGGAAACGTACTTCGCCGCCCAGGGCACGAATCTGCTCGCGCATGGTTTCCACCACGCCTGTCAGGCGGAACGTGCCGATGTGCGGCTTGCTGACATAGAGGATTTCTTCCGGAGCCCCGGCCTTGACGAATTCGTGCAGGACCTTGCGGCCAAGGAATTTCGGGTCCTTGATCTGACTGTAGAGCTTGCCGTCGGAAAACGTCCCGGCGCCGCCTTCACCGAACTGCACGTTGGATTCGGGGTTGAGCACGCTTTTGCGCCACAGGCCCCAGGTGTCCTTGGTGCGCTGGCGCACTTCCGGGCCGCGTTCGAGGATGATCGGTTTGAAGCCCATCTGCGCCAGCAACAGGGCGGCGAAGATCCCGCACGGGCCGAAGCCGACCACGATCGGTCGCTCGCTCAGGTCGGCCGGTGCCTGGCCTACCACTTTGTAACTGATATCCGGCGCTTCGTTGACGTTACGGTCATCGGCGAACTTGCGCAGCAGGCTGGCTTCATCGCGCACCGTCAGGTCGATGGTGTAGATGAAGCACAGTTCGGAAGATTTCTTACGTGCGTCGTAGCTGCGCTTGAACAGGGTGAAGTCGAGCAGGTCATCGCTGGCGATGCCCAGGCGCTGCACGATGGCAGGACGCAGGTCTTCTTCGGGGTGGTCGATCGGCAGCTTGAGTTCGGTGATTCGTAACATGGCGGGGTCCGGTTCGCGGGGCGCACAACTGCGCCAAGGCGTTTGAAGCGGGCGATTATAAGCCGCAATCGCCGGTTCCCCTATAACGCTGTTCACTTAAAGCGGCTGTGACGCTTTCGTGGCGAGGGAGCGGGGACGGTATGCTGCCGCGGATCGATCATTCCCACGCTCCGCATGGGAATGTCGCCAGGGACGCTCCGCGTTCCGCTTCTGGACGACGTGAAGCTGCGGTGACGCCACGCAGTCAGTCGTCGCGCGCGCCGCCGAAGTAGGCGCAGCCGCGTTGGACCTGGCCGTTGACCCGCAACTCGGCGCTCATGTGTTGCACGCTGTTGCTGACACTGTCGACACAACGCGCAGGTGTGACCCAGAGTTCGACTTTCTGGCCGTTGGCCTCGGTGCCCAGGTTGAAGCGGCCATCGCCCAATTGCTCCTCGACGTAAGGCACCGCCAGCGGCGGCTGGCCTTCGCGGTCCAGCACCAGGCCCTTGCCACTGGCCTTGAGGGTCCATTCCGGGCTGTGTCCTGCGGCGCGCAGGATCACTCGTTTGAAGTCAATGTCTTCGCAAGCCGTTCCCGAGCGTTCCAGGCGATACAGCTGTTCAACGTCCAACTGACTGTCGGTGCCGGCCGCTGCGCTGGAGACGATGCGACCGCGCACATCGGCAAACAGTTTGCCCTGGTCATCGGCCAGGCTGGCGGCCTGCTGCAGCACGCTGGTGCCGCCGCTGTCGTTGACGATGTAGCGGCGCTGTTCCTGGCATGGCTGGAACACCAGTTTGCCATCAGCTGCGGTGAGCTCACCCTGCATGCGAGTCTGGCCCGCATGGGACGCGCTCTGCCGTGGGGCTTCGAGCAATTGGCAGCCGGTGAAGATGGAGAGGAGGGCGACAAGCAACAGGGAACGGGCGGCACGCATCATTGGGTCTCCAGACAAGTGCCGCCACGTTACTCAGACTGATTCTACAGCACAAGCCATCAGGCAAACCTGGCGGGCCAGCAAGGTCTTCGCGGTTACATTGCGAATCATACCGATGGCCTGGGCAGGGGGCGGATGCAGTAGGCTTCGCGGGTTCCTGGCCTAGGGGTGGCATATGAAAAAGACACAGCGATTCATGTTCATAACCTTGGGGATGACCGCGGCGTTGCAATGCATGGCGGCTGATATCCATTTTTCGTCCGCTTCGGATTTCACGGAAATCGATTTGAATCTCAAGCGTGCGGATGGCATCGACCTGAGAAACGTGACGTTGAAGGTGGCGCTTGCCCCCGACGCCCAGCGCCGCATGGCAAGGGTTACTCGAGAGGAAATGAACAAGCCCCTGCGCTTGTACATCAATGGTGTGTTGGTCAGTACCGCGACAATCAAAGGGGTGATTGAAAGTCCCGAGGTCGTGATAGGCGTGCCGCGTGAGGTCGCCTCTTCATTGATACCCACATTGCTCGAGCCGTCGGCGCCCTGATGAAATCAGGCGCGCCTGCGGGCGTCCGTTTCTCAACCCACGTGATAGGTCTGGCCGGTCTGCAGGCCTTCGACGCTCTTGGCGTAGGCCAATGCAACATCGACGGCCGGCACCGGCTTGTAGCCCCGGAAGTAAGGTGCGTACTTGTCCATGGCCTCCACCAGCACGTTCGGGCTGACCGAATTGACCCGCAGCCCCCGGGGCAACTCGATGGCCGCGGCGCGCACGAAACTGTCCAGGGCGCCGTTGACCAGGGCCGCCGAAGCACCGCTCTTGATCGGGTCGTGGCTGAGTACGCCGGTGGTGAAAGTGAAGGAGGCACCGTCGTTGGCGAATTCACGACCGATCAGCAGCAGGTTGACCTGGCCCATCAGCTTGTCTTTCAAGCCCAGGGCAAAACTGTCTTCGGTCATGTCAGCCAGGGGCGCAAAGGTGACGTTGCCAGCGGCGCAGACCAGGGCATCAAAACGGCCAGTCTTCTCGAACAGGGCGCGAATCGAGGTGCTGTCGCTGATATCGACCTGCAGTTCACCGCTGTGGCGGCCGATCCGAATGATTTCGTGGCGCGGCGACAGTTCGTTATCGATGGCCGAGCCGATGGTGCCGTTGGCGCCGATCAACAGGATTTTCATGAGCTGTTCCTCAATGGGTTGAATGAGTTTTCAGTCTAGAGGGGTTCTTTCCATGGATAATCATGCTAATAGGCAACCTTTGGTTTTCAATTGGAAACAATCCAATGAGCGAAATGGATGACCTGGCGGCGTTTGCCGTATTGATGGAGGCCGGCAGTTTCACCCTGGCGGCCCAGCAGTTGGGGTGCAGCAAGGGCCAGTTGTCCAAGCGCATCAGCCTGCTGGAGAAGCGGTTTTCGGTGGTGTTGCTGCAACGCACCACGCGGCGCTTGAGCCTGACGGCGGCAGGGGCGGCGTTGCTGCCCCAGGCTCAGGCGTTGCTGGTGCAGGTGGAAAGGGCCCGTCAGGCATTGGCTCGGTTGAAGGACGATATTTCCGGGCCGGTGCGTATGACGGTGCCGGTTTCGTTGGGCGAAACGTTCTTCGAAGGCTTGCTGATGGAGTTCGCTCGTACGTATCCCAACGTGCAGATCGAGCTGGAGCTCAACAACGGTTACCGTGACCTGAGCCGCGATGGCTTCGACCTGGCGATCCGTTCCGACGCCGCCATCGATGAGCGATTGGTGGCCCGGCCACTGCTGGCGTGGCACGAAATGACCTGCGCCAGCCCGGCCTACCTCGAACACTATGGCGAACCCGAGACGCCCCAGGCCCTGGCCGAACACCGTTGCCTGCTCAATAGCCATTACAGCGGGCGGGAAGAATGGCTGTATCACCAGCAACACGAACTGCTGCGGGTCCGAGTGTCGGGGCCGTTCGCCAGTAATCACTACAGCCTGCTGAAAAAAGCCGCCCTGGCCGGTGCCGGAATCGCCCGTCTGCCGTCGTATCTGCTGCATGAAGAGTTGGCTGACGGACGCCTGCATTGGCTGCTGCGCGATTACCAGACCCGGCGCATGCCAATGTACCTGGTGCATCCCTACCAGGGCGGCCTGCCCAAGCGCACCCAGGTGCTGGCCGACTATTTGATCGACTGGTTCAAGCGCAGTGGCGAGGCGTTGGATCGGCTGCAGCGATAGTCCATCCGTTGGACAACCCCTGTGGGTGGCTTGGATGTTTCGACCTGTCCAGATCCCCTGTGGGATCTGTAAGAGGATCTGTGTTCAGCCGTGGGTGTAACGCTTGGCTATCAAGTGATCGATCGACAACACCCCAGGCCCACGGGCCATCAGGTAGAGCAATACCGCCGCCCAGGTACCATGGGTCGGGTAGGCGTCCGGGTAGACGAACAGTTGGATGGTCAAGGTCATGCCCAGCAAGGCCAGCGCTGAAAAGCGCGTCGCCAGGCCAAGCAGGATCAGCACCGGAAATACATGCTCGGCAGAGGCCGCCAAGTGCGCAGCCAGTTCCGGCGACAGCAGCGGCAGGGCGTATTCGCTTTTGAACAGGGGAATGGTCGAGTCCGCCAGCCGCGGCAGACCGACCTGGAAGGTGCCGTCGACCAGGTCGATGGCCAATCCTTCGATTTTGGTCTGGCCAGATTTCCAGAACACCGCGGCAATCGAGAATCGCGCGATGAAGGCGATCAGGCTGTGGGGGATTTTCTCCAGCCATTGAATGAAACCGGCAATCAGGGCGTTCATGGGGATACCTGTTCAGCTAGGAGGTGAGTGATAGCGCTGTGACGAATGAGCCCCGCCAGGGTCGGTTCCAGGTCGAGGTCGATTGAGGCTTCAATGGCAGCGGCCAGGGACAGCCCCTGTTGCAGGGCGGTGATGAACCCGTGGGCCGCGTGATTGATCGCGAACACTTGCACCTCGAGGCCGTTGCGCAGCACCAAGGCGTTTTGCGCAGAAAACGCCTCGAACGGCACGGGTGTCTCGTGCTGATGGGCGGCCCAGATCGTCACCACGGCGAAGGGCGAGTGCAGCAGCCGCAGTGACGGGTGCAGACCGATCTTCAGGTGCTTTGTCTGTGTGGCGGATGACAGCACCTCGACGATCCGTTCTGCGGCCATGGGCTCGGCGTCGGCGGCATGCCAGGCCTGCACGTGCAGTCGCTCCAGTCGGGCGACATCCGCCAGGTACGGTACGCAGGCGGCGGGTTCGAAGCGTTCGATGAAGCCGGCGAAATCATCCCCGTAGTCGTTCATCACCGGGCTTCGCGGTGGCGCCGACTGGACGTAGACCCCAGCCATGCCTCGGAAAAATTCCTCGCCCACCAGTTGCGCCACCACCGGGTAATTGTCGGCCAGGGCGTTGATCAATGAGCTGAGCACGTTGTTGCGGTACACCGCGAAGCGACTCTGCGGGTCGGCGCCATTGGCGCTGAGCAGGCCGGAGGGGCAAGCCTTGCGCGGGTCGAGCAGGGCGGCGGCGAATGTGCACTGGTCGCTCATGATCGGGCTCCAACGGCATTTAAAAGCTGATCGGCCTGGCGCGCTTCGGCCAGCAGCACTTCCCATGGGGGGATGTGGTTGTCGCGCTCGATCAAGGTGGCTACCGGCCCGGTCTGCGCCAGAACCTTGAGGTACAGTTGCCAGACTGCGTTATCGATTGGCGCGCCGTGGTCGTCTATCAACAGGCGCTCGCCAAGGCTGTCGGTGTCTTCGGCAAAACCGGCCAGGTGGATTTCGCCGGTCGCTTGCAGGGGCAGGGCGTCGAGGTAGGCCAGTGGATCGCGGCAGTGGTTGACGCACGAAACGTAGACGTTGTTCACATCCAGCAGCAGGCCGCAGCCGGTGCGACGAATGACTTCGCTCATGAAGTGCGGCTCGTCGAGTGTCGAGGCTTCGAATGCCAGATAGGTCGCCGGATTCTCCAGCAGCAGCGTACGTTTGAGGCTGGATTGCACCTGGTCGACGTGTTCGCAGACGCGGTCGAGGGTCGCTTCGTCGTAGGCCAGGGGGAGCAGGTCATTGAGGAACACCGGGCCGTGGCTGGACCAGGCCAGGTGTTCGGAAAAGGATTGGGGCTGATAGCGGTCGATCAATGCAGCCAGGCGCTGCAAATGCGCGATATCCAGCGGCCCCTCCCCACCGATCGACAGGCCGACACCGTGCAGCGACAGCGGGTACTGTTCGCGTATCCGCCCCAGGAAGTGATGAAGCGGCCCGCCGGCCACCATGTAGTTTTCCGCGTGCACTTCGAAAAAGCCCAGGTCCGGTCGGGCCTGGAGTATCTCGCGAAAATGCTCGCTCTTGAGCCCCAGCCCTGCCCTTGGCGGCAGCCGGTTATCAGTGGCGAGGGATGGGGTATTCAACATGGTGGCAGAGGCCTCAGGCAGATGCGATCAGGACTTGGCTTTGAACGCTTCAAGCTGGCCGAAACCAGTCGGGGAGGTTTCGCTTTTGGTGGTGGTGCAAGTGCCTTTGGGGACCGATTTCCAGGCGTTGCCCTGATAGTCCATTTTTGCCGTACCGGCGCAGGTGGTGCCGGCGCCGGCGGCGCAGTCGTTCTTGCCTTTGAGGGCAACGCCGAAGCATTTTTCCATGGTGTCGTCGGCTGCGTGGACGGTCGAGACGGCTGTCATGCTCAGGGCAGAACCCAGGGCCAGGATCAGGGCGGTGGCGGACAGGGTGCGGGTCGAAGCAGTCATGATGATTCTCCAGTCATTCAGGGAAATGAACCGGCGTCAGCGCCGGTCTGCTGTACTAGAGAAGGGAGGTGGGGGAGTGTTACAGCGGCTGTAGAATTTTTTTCGGTTGTCCCCAAAACTGTGGCGAGGGAGCTTGCTCCCGCTCGGTTGCGCAGCGACCGTAAAATCTTGGGGCCGCTGCGCGACCCAGCGGGAGCAAGCTCCCTCGCCACAGGGGATTGCGGCTGGCCCGGGCGAAAAAAAACGGCCCGAAGGCCGTTTTTTTACTGCGACAGACTCAACCGCCCAGGTACGCCTCACGCACTTTCGGGTCGGTCAGCAGGGCCTCACCGGTGCCTTGCATCACCACGCGACCGTTTTCCAGCACGTACGCCCGGTCGGCGATTTTCAGCGCCTGGTTGGCGTTCTGCTCCACCAGGAACACCGTTACGCCGTCCTTGCGCAGTTGTTCGATGATGTCGAAGATCTGCTGGATGATGATCGGTGCCAGACCCAGGGACGGTTCGTCGAGCAGCAGCAGCTTGGGTTTGCTCATCAGCGCACGACCGATGGCGAGCATTTGCTGTTCACCGCCGGACATGGTGCCGCCGCGCTGGGTGAAGCGTTCTTTCAGGCGTGGGAAAAGGTGCAGGACCTTGTCCATCTGTTCCTGATAGTCGCCCTTGTCGGTGAAGAATCCGCCCATGGCGAGGTTTTCTTCCACCGTCAGCCGGGCAAATACCCGACGACCTTCCGGCACCACCGCGATGCTCTTGCGCATGATGTGCGACGAGTCCTGGCCCACCAGTTCCTCACCCATGTAGCGGATGCTGCCGCTGTGGGCCTGGGGCGAACCGCAGAGCGTCATCAGCAGGGTGGATTTGCCGGCACCGTTGGCACCGATCAGCGTGACGATTTCGCCCTGGCGGACTTCGACGTTGACGCTGTGCAAGGCCTGGATCTTGCCGTAGAAGGTGGAAACGTTTTCGAATTGCAGCATTTACGCTTCCCCCAGGTAGGCTTTGATCACTTCAGGATTGTCGCGGATCTGTTCCGGCGTACCGTCGGCCAGGGGCGTGCCCTGGTTGATCACGACGATGTGGTCGGAAATGCTCATGACCAGCTTCATGTCGTGCTCGATCAGCAGCACGGTGACGTTGTGCTCTTCACGCAGCACGCCGATCAGGGCTTTCAGGTCTTCGGTTTCCTTGGGGTTCAGGCCGGCGGCCGGCTCGTCGAGCATGAGGATCCGCGGACGGGTCATCATGCAGCGGGCGATTTCCAGGCGCCGTTGCTGACCGTAGGCCAGGGTGCCGGCGGGACGGTTGGCAAACTCGGTGAGGTTGACCTTGTCCAGCCAGTACTCGGCGTACTCCATGGCCTCGCGTTCGCTTTTGCGGAACGCCGGGGTCTTGAACAGGCCGGCAAAGAAGTTGGTGTTCAAATGACGATGTTGGGCGATCAGTAGGTTCTCGACCGCCGTCATGTCCTTGAACAGCCGCACGTTCTGGAAGGTGCGTACCACACCCTTGCGGGCGATGTGGTGGCCGGGCAGGCCCTGGATCGGCTCGCCGTCCAGCAGGATGGTGCCGCCGGTGGGCTGGTAGAAGCCGGTCAGGCAGTTGAACACGGTGGTCTTGCCCGCGCCGTTCGGCCCGATCAGGGCAACCACTTGCTTCTCTTTCACGGTCAGGGCCACGCCGTTGACCGCCAGCAAACCGCCGAAGCGCATGCTCAAGTTTTCGACTTTCAGGATCTCGCGGCTCATTTGCGCAGCTCCATGTGGGGGCGTTGCATAGGCAGCAGACCTTGAGGACGCCAGATCATCATCAGCACCATCAGGGCACCGAACATCAACATGCGGTATTCGCTGAATTCACGCATCATTTCAGGCAGCAGGATCATCACGATGGCCGCCAGGATCACGCCCAACTGCGAGCCCATCCCACCCAGCACCACGATGGCGAGGATGATCGCCGACTCGATGAAGGTGAAGGATTCCGGCGTCACCAGGCCCTGGCGGGCGGCGAAGAAACTGCCGGCAAAACCGGCGAACGCAGCGCCGAGGGTAAACGCCGACAGTTTGATCACGGTTGGGTTGAGACCCAGGGCGCGGCAAGCGATTTCGTCTTCACGCAGTGCCTCCCAGGCGCGACCGATCGGCATGCGCAGCAGCCGGTTGATGACGAACAGCGCGGCCAGGGCCAGCAACAGGGCAACCAGGTAGAGGAAAATCACCTTGTTGATCGAGTTGTATTCCAGGCCGAAGTACTCGTGGAAGGTTTGCAGGCCTTCGGCGGCTTTACGTTCGAAGGTCAGGCCGAAGAACGTCGGTTTCTCGATGTTGCTGATGCCGTTCGGGCCACCGGTGATGTCGGTCAGGTTGCGCAGGAACAGACGGATGATCTCGCCAAAACCCAGGGTCACGATGGCCAGGTAGTCACCGCGCAAGCGCAGGACCGGGAACCCCAGCAGGAAACCGAAGGTGGCGGCCATCATCCCGGCGATCGGCAGGCAGATCCAGAAGCTCAGGCCGAAGTAGTGGGACAGCAGCGCATAGCTGTAGGCACCGACGGCGTAGAAGCCGACATAACCCAGGTCCAGCAGGCCGGCCAGGCCTACCACGATGTTCAGGCCAAGGCCGAGCATCACGTAGATCAGGATCAGCGTGGCGATGTCCACCGCGCCACGGGAGCCGAAGAACGGCCACACCAGTGCGCCAACGATCAGGGCCAGGACGATCCAGCGCTGGGTGGTCGGCAGGGTCAGGAAGTTGCTGGCCTTGGCCGGGATCACCGGCAGGCCGGGCGACGACTTCCACATGGCGCTGATCTGTGTGCTGAACAGCACCCGCAGGAACATCAGCAGCGAACACACGGCGATGGTCGCCAGGATGGCCGGGCTGGTGCCGTGCACTTCCAGGTTGATACCGACGATGGTCAGTTTAAGACCCAGTACCGGGTAGGCCACGGCCCAGACCAGCAGGGCGCTGAAGAGCGCCGATTTGAGATGCCTAGTCATACTTTCTCAACCTCCGGACGGCCCAGGATGCCGGTCGGCCGGAATAACAGAACCAGAACCAACAAGCCGAATGCCACGACGTCCTTGTACTGGTCGCCGAAGATGTCGGCGCCAAAGGCTTCCGCCACGCCCAGTACCAGCCCGCCGAGCATCGCGCCGGGAATGCTGCCGATGCCGCCCAGTACCGCGGCGGTGAAGGCTTTCAGGCCGACGAGGAAGCCGGCGTTGGGGTTGATCACGCCGTATTGCATGCTCAACAGCACCGCGGCGATGGCCGCCAGGGCCGCACCGATGACGAAGGTCAGGGCGATGATGTTGTTGGTGTTGATGCCCAGCAGGTTGGCCATCTTGATGTCCTCGGCACAGGCGCGACAGGCGCGGCCCAGGCGGGAACGGGAGATGAACAGCGTCAGGCCGAGCATGGCGACCAGGGTCACCACGAACACCACGATTTGCATGTAGGAAATCAGCACTTCATGTGCCCCACCTGGCCCGATGGCAAAGTTGCCGGGAATCAGGTTGGGTATGGATTTGTCCTTGGAGTCTTGCGAAAGCAGTACCGTGTTCTGCAGGAAGATCGACATGCCGATGGCGGAAATCAACGGGATCAGACGGTTGCTGCCGCGCAGGGGGCGGTAGGCGATCCGTTCGATGCTGTAGCCATAGGAGCTGGTGACGACGATGCTCGCGATGAAAGCCGCGGTCATCAACAGCGGGACACTGTCGAGTCCCATCATGGCCAGCCCGGCGATGGCGATGAACGCCACGTAGGAGCCGATCATGTACACCTCGCCGTGGGCGAAGTTGATCATTCCAATGATGCCGTAGACCATCGTATAGCCGATGGCGATCAGGGCATACGTGCTGCCAACGGTCAGGCCGTTAACCAGCTGCTGGAAGAAGTGATAGATGTCAGGCATTACAGCGCTCCTAAAAACCTGATACGCATTTCACTGGTGGAGTCATTTTCCCGCCCGGCCCCGTGGATCTGCATCCACTTCGAGCACGAGGTTTGCCAGCGAACCGCTGATGACGGTTTTGAGATTTTCAGGTGGGGAGACTGGCGGATCACGCCAGCGCGGCCCAATACATTTAAAACAAAGCCCACGGCACGCCGTGGGCTTTATTGGCAGTCAGTCAGGCCAGGCCTTACTGAGGCGAAGCTTCGGTTTTAGGTTTGCCGAAATGCCACTCGTAGACCACGAACTTGAAGTCCTTCAGGTCGCCCTTCGCGTCGAAGCTCAGGTCACCGGTTGGGGTCTTGAAGGTGCCGGCATGGATGGCTTCAGCCACTTTGGCCGCGTCTTCACTCTTGGCGGCCTTGATGGCGTCGGCGATCACGGTCACTGCAGAGTAGGACGGGAACACGAACGGACCGCTTGGGTCTTCTTTCTTGGCCTTGAACGCGTCAGCCAGGGCGACGTTGGCAGGGTCCTGGTCGAAAGATTTCGGCAGGGTTACCAGCAAGCCTTCGGAAGATTCCTTGGCGATCTGCGAGATGGAGTCGTTACCCACGCCTTCCGGACCCATGAACTTGGCTTTCAGGCCTTTTTCCTGGGATTGACGCAGGATCAGGCCCAGTTCCGGGTGGTAGCCGCCGTAGTAGACGAAGTCGACGTTGGCTTGCTTGAGCTTGGCGATCATCGAGGAGAAGTCTTTGTCGCCGGCGTTCACGCCTTCGAAGACGGCCACTTTCACGCCTTTGTCTTCGAGGGTTTTCTTCACGGCGCTGGCGATGCCTTCACCGTACTGCTGCTTGTCGTGCAGGACCGCAACGATCTTCGGCTTGACGTGGTCGGCGATGTAGTTGCCGGCCGCAGGGCCTTGGGCGCTGTCCAGGCCGATGGTGCGGAAGATCATCTTGTAGCCGCGAGCGGTGATGTCCGGGCTGGTAGCGGCCGGGGTGATCATGACCACGCCTTCGTCTTCATAGATGTCCGAAGCCGGCTGGGTGGAGCTGGAGCACAGGTGGCCGACCACGAACTTGATGCCGTCGTTGACGACTTTGTTCGCGACCGCGACCGCTTGTTTTGGATCGCAGGCGTCATCGTACTCAACGGCGACGAGTTGCTTGCCGTTGACGCCACCCTTGGCGTTGATCTGCTCGATGGCCATTTTGGAGCCACTGAATTGCATGTCGCCGTATTGGGCTACAGGGCCGGTTTTTGGGCCGGCGATGCCGATCTTGATGGTGTCGGCGGCGAACGAATGGCTGGCAACCCCGGCCAGAACCATAGCGGCAAACAGTTTGGAAATCTGCTTAGTAGCCTTAGTCATAGTGCTCCACTCATGCTGTTGTAGTTTTTATAGTCCTGGCGCCGTAGCAGCAGAACCGGGTCAGATATCTTGGATACCCTCGCGGAAAATGCCCCCGGCAACTGTACCGGTACAGTGTAGAGCGCCGATTGTTGGCAAGGGAAGCTGGCGCTTGGGGGCAAAACCTGAGGGTGTCGCTTAATTGAAAGAAAAAGACAGAATGGCGGCGGGGTTTGTCCGGTCATATCGGCAATCCTTGGCTTTCCTGCGCTTTTCAATCGGTACTGCAATTGCTACCGGGTTTTTCTGCCAGACCACCGACGTTATCATTCGCGC
This sequence comes from Pseudomonas sp. NFACC05-1, assembly GCF_900100135.1. Taxonomy (NCBI): domain Bacteria; kingdom Pseudomonadati; phylum Pseudomonadota; class Gammaproteobacteria; order Pseudomonadales; family Pseudomonadaceae; genus Pseudomonas; species Pseudomonas sp. NFACC05-1. Next base: position 119,427 of record NZ_FMTR01000009.1, read on the forward strand.
CGATTTCTTTTCCGGACAGGTCCCATGAATCAAGAACCTAGCACCCTCTATGCCAAGCTGCTTGGTGAAACCGCATCCATCACCTGGAAAGAGCTGGAGCCGTTCTTTGCCAAGGGTGCCCTATTGTGGGTCGATCCGGCACTGGATTTGATCGCCGCCGCCGAGGCCGTCGCCCGGGACGAAGGTACTAAAGTCGCCGCCTGGCTGGCCGCCGACCAGCTCGCCAAGCTGTCTGAAACGCGGGCGCTGGATTTTCTGGAACGCGATCCGCAGCTTTGGGCGGTGGTGGTTTCGCCCTGGATTATGATCCAGGAAAGGGCATCGAACTGATCAATGCACCAGGTTGGTTCGTGTTCGGGTAAGCAATAAAGTGTGTAGGTGAGTAGCGTGATGGCTTCCTGCCGTGGCGAAACGCCACATGGCAGGGTGACGTATACGTAACGGGAACAGTTCATAGAGCAGCCTTTGGGCTGCTCAATTGTTTCTGGATGTTGTCCCAGTGTGTGTTCAAGGCCGCCTTCGCGAGCAGGCTCGCCCCCACAGTGGGCCGCATTCCTTCTGAAAAAACGCGGTTCCATGTGGGAACGAGCCTGCTCGCGAAAGGCGCGACGCAGTGCTGCGCCTGGCCTCAGTAAGTCCTGCCAGTATGGTTATTCAAGGAAATGACCTTGGTCTTGCCAATGCGGTGACGGTAGATCTCGCGCAGGTACTTGATGGCCTTTTTCACGCAGTCGCGGGACAGGCGGATATCGTTGATCGAGACGAACTTGTCCTTGTCACTGATCAGCTCGCGGTACTTCTTCTCGTACATCGGCTTGATCGCGTACCAGTTGGTGTCGAGGATCTTCGCCGGGTTTTCGAATTCGTTGAGCAGGTCGTCGATCCGTTCTTCGTCGAAATCTTCATTGATGATGAAGTCCAGGATCGAGTTGTCCAGGGTGTCGTCGAAGCGGTATGGCGTGCGGGCGAAGCAACGTTTGATGAAGGCCACGATCAGGGTCAGGAAATCATCCGACAGGCACGGGCTCTTGGCGATCAGGGTGGTCAACGACAGGTTGGCCGACGCGCCGATCACCAACGCGTAACGCTTGAGGGTGGTGTTGGGGAACAGGCTGTTGAGGTGGGTCTTGAGCCGGTTCAGGTCCATGTAGGACAGCTTGTAGTCCTTGGGCAGGGAGACGATGGACACCACCGACGAGCAATTCTTGAAGAAGTGCAGGTCATGCAGGGCCGCGGCGTCGTAGCCGGAATTCTTGTACTGCTCCAGCGAGGCGCGGTAGCGCTTGGATTCGATCGGCAGCAGGCTGATGCCTTCGATGGCCTGGGTGACTTTGTTGAAGTGCGGCAGGTCGATGGAGCGGAAGAACAGGTCGTCGATGTTCAGGCGCGGCGGTTCTTTCTCGAACACCTTGAACTTGTCGCCGCTGGGCGCCGGGGTTTCCGGGACGACGGATTCGGCGTAGGCAATCGCCACCGGGCCGGCCAGGCTCATGAACAGGTCGTTGGCGTCCAGGCGAATGGTTTCGCCGATGTCGATGCCGGCACGACGGAAATAGTTCTGGTCGTAGTCGGTGGTCACGGCCTGGGCCGTCAGGATGTTGAAGATCTGCTGGGAGATGTACTGGTTGGCGTGCTTCTCCATGGCATTGACGTCAATGTTCTGGATGTTGCCGTCATCGCTTTCTTCGGCGTAGCGCATGATGTCGTTGGAGATCAGCATCATCGCGTTCCAGGGGCGGATACGCCCCATCACGCTGGCTTCGCTGCTGTCTTCATTGGCGAAGTTGTACGAGAAATCCCATTCTTCCGACAGGTACTTGCACAGCAGGCGCCCGGCGTTGATGTGCAAAGCCTCGGACATTTCGCTACGGTGATCGGAGATGTTCGGCAGCACGCAGATGCCGCTGGTGAAGATCGGCTCGAAGACGAAGGAATGACCGCTTTTGCTGTCGTGTTCGTCCATCGGCTTGGTGTCGAACGTCTTGTTCATGTACGAGTACTGCTGGGCCAGGCCGAATTCCGAGGCCATGCCCGAGCCGGTACCGCCGCCGGCACTGAAGATCGAGAAGTACAGGCGCGACTGGTTGGCCTTGATGCCGCAGCTGTCGATCAGGTACGAGTGGATCATTTTCCAGTCGGGGCTGGAGAAGCGCTGGGTGTCCTTGTTCAGGATGATCTTGGCCAGGTATTGGCCCAGGATCGGCGCGTTACCGGCGCCACCGGCGTGGACTTCCGAGAGGTCCATGATTTTCATCTTGCTGTAGTCGCGCAAAAAGCCGCTTTTCTCACCCTTGCGCGAGAAACGGATGCGCCCGGCGATGTCCTTGTCCAGGTCGCCGAGCATCACCAGCGGTTCCACCAGGAACACCGGTTTGCTGGCCTTGCTGGTGCCCAGGCGCAGATTGTTGCGGATCCACTGCGCGGGGCTGTAGCCCTTGTCGCTGTAGGCCTTGTCTTCAGCATTGAATTCGTTGAGGTAGAACTTGCGGGCGTTGTACACCAGCTCCGCCACGTCGAGGGCGATGTTGGAGCCGCAGCGGCCCAGGCCGATCAGGCAGACCGAGGGGAACTCCTGCTGAGTGCGGTCGCTCTCGTCCTCTACCAGATGGGGCGGTCGTGGGAACACCGCGTCGCGCAGGCCGTCGAGGTTGTCGAGGATGCGGTCGGTGTTGGTTTCGGTGAAATACAGATACTGCTGAGTCGACAGGGGACGCGAGCTGCTCGATGGTTTCGAGGCTTCAGGGCCATTGGCGGCTGGGCTCAGGGTCAGATCGGATACCGCAGTGGCTGTTTTTTTGGAAGTCATTGTGCGCCATTTGCCTGAACTGGTTGGCTCGACGAGCGCTGTCATCGAACCATCGCGGATGGGAGCTCGCGTCCTGGATGGCGCGAAGGTCGGCCCCGAGCGTCCAGGGCTATAGCCTGGGGGGCAGCTCGAGAGATTCTTTCCTGATAGGTTGAATCGGCCACCGGCAGACGATCTTTAATCAAGAATGGGCGAAATGATGGCAATTGTTACAGGAAATTGACCGTTATCAAGAAACGCGCCGCTTGCCATGGGTGGGTATCAGCCTTGCGAATGATTGGAGACAGCCCGCGCGCCGCTGTCTAGATTGCAGATTCCGCTAATGCTCCATAACAATAAAAGAGACGGACCCATGCAGAACTCGACCCAAGCGGCGAATGCCTGGCGCATTCTGTTCCTGTTGTTTTTGGCCAACCTGTTCAACTTCTTCGACCGCACCATCCCGGCGATCATCATCGAGCCGATCCGCATGGAGTGGAGTCTCAGCGACTTCCAGATCGGCATCATCGGCACCGCTTTCACCATCGTCTACGCCATTGCCGGGTTGCCATTGGGACGCTTGGCCGATACCGGTTCGCGCAGCAAGTTGATGGGCTGGGGCCTGGCGACCTGGAGCGCGCTGACGGCGGTCAACGGCCTGGTGGGCAGTTTCTGGGCGTTCCTGGTGGTGCGCATGGGCGTCGGGATCGGCGAGGCGAGTTATGCCCCAGCGGCCAACTCACTGATTGGCGATCTGTTCCCGGCCCATCGCCGGGCGCGGGCCATGGGCATCTTCATGCTGGGCCTGCCGATTGGCTTGCTGCTGGCGTTCTTCACCATCGGGGCGATGGTCAAGGCGTTCGACAGTTGGCGCGCGCCGTTCTTTATCGCGGCTGTGCCAGGCTTGGTGCTGGCGCTATTCATGTTCTTCATCAAGGAACCCAAGCGCGGCGCGGCGGAAACCGTGCAGGTGTCCCAGGAAAAGATCGACCGGCCGATCCGTCGGGTGCTGGCGATTCCCACGTTCCTGTGGTTGGTGTTGGCTGGGTTGTGCTTCAACTTCGCCACCTATGCCTGCAACTCCTTCCTGGTGCCGATGCTGCAACGCTATTTCCTGATGCCGTTGCACGAGGCGGCGGTGGCCACCGGGATCATGGTGGGCGTGACGGGGTTGTTCGGGCTCACCCTGGGCGGCTGGGTCGCGGACAAGATCCACCAGCGCGTGCCCAACGGCCGCCTGCTGTTTGCAGCGTTCAGCCTGGCGATTTCGACGGTCACCACAGCATGGGCCCTGCATGCCGGGCGCATTGAAATCGGCGTGTTCGTGGCGGTGTTCAGCGTGGGTTGGCTGTTTGCCTATAACTTCTACACCTGCGTCTACACCGCGATCCAGGACGTGGTGGAGCCGCGCCTGCGCGCCACGGCGATGGCGTTGTACTTTGCGGGGCTGTATTTGCTTGGCGGCGGCCTGGGGCCGGTGGTGGTGGGCGGCTTGTCCGACTACTTCGCCCGCACGGCCATGGCCGCAGCCGGAGTCGACCAGATGACAGAAGCGTTCAAGGCCATCGGCCTGCATGACGCGATGTACCTGATCCCGGTGGCGCTGTTCCTGACCATGGTGTTCCTGTTCCTGGCGTCACGTTGTTTTGTGCGCGATGCCAAGCGGATGAAGGAGGGGATGAGTGTGGTGGTGGTGCCGGGAAGTGTGGCGGCGACGGTTTGACTAAAGCCATACACCGTTCCCCTGTGGCGAGGGAGCTTGCTCCCGCTGGGGCGCGAAGCGGCCCTCTACTGTACCGGCGGACACTGAATTTTTGGGTCTGCTGCGCAGCCCAGCGGGAGCAAGCTCCCTCGCCACAGGGTTCTGTGTTGAACCACGGGGCTGGTTCGATCACAGGCCTGTGGGGCTGCGGCTCTATCTGCCTAGTGAACCTTATCCTCTCGCCCACGCAGCAGTTGATTGGGCATCACCACCGCCGCCGCCAGCCCCAGCAACGACACCGCCGCGCTGATCACCAGCAAATGGCGGAACGTCGCCTGCAATTCCTGGCGCAAGGCGTTCTGCGCCTCGCCCGGGGCGGCGTTCAGGCCGTCCAGCAAGACGCTGCCGGAATGCCCTTCACCGATCAACGACGAGCTGGCGAGCTGGGCGAAGCTGGAATTATGCAGCAAGGCCAGCAGCAACGCTGACATCAGTGCCACGCCCACCGCGCCGCCAAGGGCGCGGAACAGGTTGGTGGTGCTGGTGGCGACGCCGATGTCCTGTTGGTGTACGGCGTTCTGCGCACCCACCAGTGACGTGGGAAACTGCATGCCGGAGGCGATGCCGCTGAGCAGCATGAACAGGCTGCTCAGCCAGAGCGCGGCGGGCGGGGTGAAGGCCATGCCGAGGATAGCGAACGGGAAGAGCAGGGCGCCGCCCAGGATCATCGGCTTGTAGCGCCCCGTGACCGAGGTCCGGCGTCCGGCGAAATACGCGCCGACCGGCAGCCCTATCGCCAGCGGCAACAAGTGCAACGCCGCACCGTCGGCACCGGCGCCGGTCACGCTCTGGAAGCGCAACGGCACCAGCACCGTCAGGGAAATCGCCTGGAAGCTGGTGAAGAACACCGTACACCAGCACAGCACCGCATCGCGGTTGGCGAACAGGTGCATCGGCAACAACGGCTCCCGCGCCCGGCGCTCGTGCCAGGCGAACACCCCCAGCGCTGCGCCTGCGCAACCCAGCAACCCCAACACTTCACGGCTGTGCCAGGCATGACCCTGGCCGACCTGGGTAATCCCCAGCAGCAGCGCCGTCAGGCCGATGATCAGCAACACGGTGCCCAGGTAATCAATGATCGGCGTGCGTTGCGGCAACGGCAGCCCGACCAGGCTGCGTCGGGCGACCCACCAGGCCACCAGGCCCAGCGGCAGGTTGATCCAGAACACCCAGCGCCACGACAGGTACTCGGTCATGTAGCCGCCGAGCACCGGCCCGGCCACGCTGGCCACCGCGTACATGCTGCTGAAATAACCCTGGTAGCGACCGCGTTCGCGGGGCGGGATGATGTCGCCGATGATCGCCTGGCTCACCGAAATCATCCCGCCGGCGCCGATGCCCTGGAAAATCCGCGCCAGCACCAATTGCTCCATGTCTTGTGCCAGGCCGCAGAACAGCGAGGCCAGGGTGAACAAGCCCATGCCGAACAGCATCAGCGGCCGGCGACCGTAGAGGTCACCGAGCTTGCCGTAGATCGGCACCGCCACGGTCATGGCGACCATGTAGCCGGAAATCACCCAGGCCAGCAGGCTGACGTCGGCAAACTGTGCGGAGATGGCCGGCATCGAGACGGCGACGATGGTCTGGTCCAGCGCCCCCAGGAAAATCGCCAGCATCAGGGCTACCAGCACGCTGTGGATGGCCGGTTTTGGGGCTTGGAGCGTATTGAACCGAGTCAAGGCAGAACCTGCGGGCATCGCGCCGGAGAGGCAAAATGGACGAAACCCGCAGTTTAAGTCGATAGGCGACTATTCGATAGCCTCGTAAGGAAGTCCGACGTAATTTTCCGCGATGGTTTTTCGGCCGGCCTCGGAGTCGACGAAATACTCCAGCTCCGCTTCGCTGATACGCTGGTTGAAGGCGTCGTCGTCAAAGCGGTGCAGCATCGAGGTCATCCACCAGGAGAACCGTTCGGCTTTCCAGACGCGCCGCAGGCAGATGGCCGAATACTTCTGCAGCAGATCCACACGGCCGTCGCGATAGACCTTGAGCAGGATGTTGAACAGCGTGCTGACATCGCTGGCCGCCAGGTTCAGCCCTTTGGCGCCAGTGGGCGGGACGATGTGGGCCGCATCGCCCACCAGGAACATCCGCCCATACTGCATCGGCTCGACCACGAAGCTGCGCAGCGGGGCGATGCTTTTCTCGATGGACGGGCCGGTCACCAGGGCTGCGGCCAGGTCGGCGGGCAGGCGGTTTTTCAGTTCGCCCCAGAAACGCTCGTCCGGCCAGTCGGTCACTTGTTCCTCGGCGGGCACTTGCAGGTAATAACGGGTGCGGGTCTTGGAGCGCATGCTGCACAAGGCAAAACCGCGCGCGTGGCGAGCGTAGACCAGTTCTTCGTGGACCGGCGGGGTATCGGCCAGCACGCCGAGCCAGCCAAACGGGTAGACGCGTTCGAAGACCTTGAGTTTATCCGCAGGAATGGACTGTCGCGCCACACCGTGGAAACCGTCGCAACCGGCAATGTAATCGCAGTCCAGGCGCCAGGTTTCTCCTTCATGCTCGAAGGTCACGAAAGGGGTTTGGGTTTGCATGTCGTGGGGTTGGGCGTTGCTGGCCAGGTACAGGGTCCGGGCGCCGGCGGCTTCGCGGGCGGCCATCAAGTCACGGGTCACTTCGGTCTGACCGTAGACCATGACGTTTTTACCACCGGTCAGGCCCTTGAGATCGATGTGCACCCGTCGATCGTTGAGCACCAGTTCAAAACCATCATGGGGCAGGCCTTCGGCGTCCATGCGCTGGCCAACGCCGGCCTGGCGCAGCAGTTCGACCATACCTTGCTCCAGCACGCCGGCGCGGATGCGGCTCAGTACGTATTCCGGGGGCTGGCGTTCGAGGATGACAGTGTCGATCCCGGCGTTGTGCAGCAACTGGCCGAGTAGCAGGCCAGAGGGGCCGGCACCGATAATAGCGACTTGGGTCTTGAGGGTTTTCATTGTTGTTATGACTCGCACGAAGCACGCGACCAGGGTCGGTGTTGATTATTAGAAATCGAGTGCCTACATTTTTCGCTTGCGGACCTGTCAGTTGAAGGGGAAAACTGAGCCGATACCTGTTCTTTTTGCCAATTGGTGCGATTATCGCCCGCAACCCCAGGCCCGGATCCACGTTATGAAAAAACCTGACCTGCCTTCGATCCCGGTGTTCAAGCTCTATGGCGAGAGCCAGGAATGGCCGACGCCGGACTTGTTGCACTGCGAGACCATCTCCAAGCGCAGCCGCGAGCATCAATGGGAAATCAAGCCCCATCGCCATGCCGATCTGTGCCAGTTGTTGTTTGTCTTCAAGGGCCAGGCGGAACTGGAAATCGAGGGTCGGCGTACGCTACTCACCGAGCCAGCCGTGCAGATCCTGCCGCCGCTGTCGGTCCATGGTTTTCGTTTTTCCGAGGATGTGGAAGGTTACGTGGTGACCCTGGCAGCGCCGCTGGTCACGCACCTGCAAGCGCAACTGGGGCATTCGGTCAACGTCCTGGCCCAGGCCGAAAGCTACCCCGCCCTCGAGAATGCCGAGTACCTCAACAGCCTGTTCAGCGCCTTGCAGAATGAATACGTGGGGCATCAACCGGCGCGGGAAATGCTGATGCATGCGCTGGTCAGCGTGATCATGGTCTGGGTCAGCCGCCAGGTGATGCAGCGACACACCCAGGCCCAGCGCCCGCAACGGGCCCGGGAATACCTCAATGGCTTCATCCAGTTGGTGGAAGAAACCTATCGCGAGCACGTCAAGGTCGAAGACCTGGCCCACCGCTTGGGCATTTCCGTGTCGCACCTCAACGGCACCTGCCGGGAACTGGCGGGGCAACCGGCGCTGCAGATCATGCATGAGCGCCAGTTGCTGGAAGCCAAGCGCCTGCTGACCTACACCGGCATGACCATCTACGAGATTTCCGAAATGCTCGGGTTTTCCGATCCGACCAACTTCACCCGGCTGTTTCGCCGACGCGTCGGCATCTCGCCCAAGACGTTCCGGGACCGGCTCAAGACCGATCAACAGGACGACTGACCACGCCTCAGCGCAGGGCGTTCAGGGTTGCGCTGTGGGGGATGCACCGTTCGAAGTTGCAACTGGCGTATTCACGGGGCAGTTGCCTGGCCTGCTCGACCCGGTAGGCCGCAGTGCCGTACAGCGCGAGCGTGGCGGCGCAGGTGACAAAAATGGCGAGGCGTCTTCTTGTTTTAATGTTCATGGCGGTGACCTCTGAACGAATACCCGGGGGTACTACTTTCAGAATAGGTCAGCTGTGGCGAGTTGCCAGTCAGGCAGCGAGTATGTTTAACCCGATATTCAGAGCACTGATAACCCGGTGGGAACCCAGTTCCTTGGGGATGAATGCAGTGCTTTTTTGTGGCGAGGGAGCTTGCTCCCGCTGGGCTGCGCAGCGGCCCCAAGATGTTGCGGTCGCTGCGCAACCGAGCGGGAGCAAGCTCCCTCGCCACAGGTTCATTTCATTCCAGGATCACAGGTGTTCTGAACCTGTTATTCCAGGTGTTCTGGCTTCATCGGATCGCCCGGCTTGACGTCCAGTTGCTTGCGCACGTCTTCGAACATTTCGTCGTAGTACTTGTGCATCGAGCCGATGCTCGCTGTCTTGGGCAAGCCATACTTCTGGGCGATGCGCGTGGCGTGGCGGGCGAAGTCGAAGGCCTGGTCCTTGGCCAGGAAGAATGTCTCGTCCAGTGACTTGTCTTCGACGGTGCCATGCACCCGGAACGACATGCCCGTGCCTTCCTTGCCGTCCTGGTCGACCTTGTAGTCGATGCACAGGTTGTAGCTGAAATCATCCTTGTTCAGCGCATGGCGCTCCATGTGCAGGTGTCCGGGTTCGAACATGGCCATAAGCAACTCTCCTTTGAAGGCATGGGGAGTAGGGCAGACCCTGGATCCGCCCCGCAAGTTTCCTGTTATCGATAAGCGATGCCAGGTGTCGCCGTGCTGATACGGGTGCCGGCCTTGCCCAGGACGATCGCGTCGATGTCCGAGAGTGAACCGATCACAGCGACCTTGCCAGTGTTGCGCGCGAATTCGCAGGCGGCCTGCACCTTCGGCCCCATGGAGCCGGCGGCGAAGCCGAGCTTTTCCATTTCGTCGGGGTGGGCCTGGGCGATGGCTTTCTGGGTCGGCTTGCCGAAGTCGATGAACGCGGCGTTGACGTCGGTGGCGATCACCAGCAGATCGCTTTCCAGCTGTTCGGCCAGCAGCGCCGAGCACAGGTCCTTGTCGATGACCGCTTCCACGCCTTGCAGCTTGCCGTCGGCGTCGTACATCGTCGGGATGCCGCCACCGCCGGCACAGATCACGATGCTGCCCTTTTCCAGCAGCCATTTGATCGGGCGGATTTCAAAGATGCGCTTGGGCCTGGGGCTTGCGACCACGCGACGGAACTTGTCGCCGTCCGGGGCGATGGCCCAGCCTTTTTCGGCGGCCAGTTTCTGCGCCTCTTCCTGGCTGTAGACCGGGCCGATGGGTTTGGTGGGTTTTTGGAAGGCCGGGTCGTTGCCGTCCACTTCAACCTGGGTCAGGAGCGTGGCGAAGGGGACTTCGAAGTCCAGCAGATTGCCCAGTTCCTGTTCAATGATGTAGCCGATCATGCCTTCGGTTTCGGCGCCGAGCACGTCCAGCGGATACGGCGTCACCGAGGTGTAGGCCGCTGCCTGCAACGACAGCAGGCCGACCTGCGGGCCGTTGCCGTGGGCGATGACCAGTTGGTTGCCGGGGTGGATTTTCGCGATCTGTTCGGTCGCGGTGCGGATGTTGATGCGTTGATTGTCTGCGGTCATGGGTTCACCCCGACGCAGGAGGGCGTTACCGCCCAGGGCAACGACGATACGCATGGTGTTGTCCTTCTAGAAAATGGACGAACAACGCGGTCCCTTGTGGGAGCGAGCTTGCTCGCGATAGCGGTGTGTCAGTCGACATCAATGTTGCCTGTTCCTGCGCCATCGCGAGCAAGCTCGCTCCCACAAGGGAACTGCGTTGGTTTCAGATATCCGCCAACGCCGAGACCAGGATCGCCTTGATGGTGTGCATGCGGTTTTCCGCTTGCTCGAAGGCGATGTTGGCCGGCGATTCGAAGACCTCCTCGGTCACTTCCACGCCATTGGCCAGGTTCGGGTAACGGGCGGCGATGTCCTTGCCGACCTTGGTTTCGCTGTTATGGAACGCCGGCAGGCAGTGCATGAACTTCACCCGCGGGTTGCCCGAGGCTTTCATCATTTGCGCGTTGACCTGGTAGGGCAGCAATTGCTCGATGCGCTCATCCCAGGCTTCCACCGGCTCGCCCATGGACACCCAGATGTCGGTGTGGATGAAGTCCACGCCCTTGACGGCTTCCTTCGGGTCTTCGGTGATGGTGAGGCGCGCGCCACTTTCGGCGGCGAAGGCCTGGCACTGGTCGATGAAGTCCTGATGCGGCCACAAGGCTTTCGGCGCGCCGATGCGCACGTCCATGCCCAGCTTGGCGCCGATCATCAGCAGCGAATTGCCCATGTTGTAACGGGCATCGCCCAGGTAGGCATAGCTGATGTCATGCAGCGGCTTGTCACTGTGTTCGCGCATGGTCAGGGTGTCGGCGATCATCTGGGTGGGGTGGAATTCGGCGGTCAGGCCGTTGAACACCGGCACGCCGGCGAACTTGGCCAGTTCCTCGACGATCTCCTGTTCGAAGCCCCGGTACTCGATGGCGTCGAACATCCGCCCCAGGACCCGGGCGGTGTCTTTCATGCTTTCCTTGTGACCGATCTGCGATGACACCGGGTCGATGTAGGTGACGTGGGCGCCCTGGTCATGGGCTGCCACTTCAAAGGCGCAGCGGGTGCGGGTCGAGGTCTTTTCGAAGATCAGCGCGATGTTCTTGCCCTTGAGGTGCGGTTGTTCGGTGCCGGTGTACTTGGCACGCTTGAGGTCGCGGGACAGGTCCAGCAGAAAGTGCAGCTCGCGGTTGGTGTGGTGCATCAGACTCAGCAGGCTGCGGTTGCGCATGTTGAACGCCATGATGTGGATCTCCTCAGGTGTAGGTTATCCCCTGGGCGGGTATCGGATCGATACCGGCCCAGGCTCAAAGGTCAGTAATCGATCGGGTCGCGGATGATCGGGCAGGTCATGCAGTGACCACCGCCACGGCCCCGGCCCAATTCGCTGGCACTGATGGTGATGACTTCCACACCGGCCTTGCGCAGCAGGGTGTTGGTGTAGGTGTTCCGGTCGTAGCCGATCACTACGCCCGGCTCCACGGCCACTACGTTGTTACCGTCGTCCCATTGTTCGCGCTCGGCGGCGAAGCTGTTGCCGCCGGTTTCCACCACCCGCAGCGCCGGCAGCTTGAGGGCCGCGGCCACGGTATCGAGGAAGCTGCCGTCCTCGCGACGCACATCGATGCCGCCGGGCTTGCTCTCGTCAGGGCGCAGGGAGAAGGCGACGATCTGGCTCACCACTTCGGGGAAAATCGTGACCAGGTCGCGGTCGCAGAAGCTGAACACGGTGTCCAGGTGCATGGCCGCGCGGGATTTCGGCAAGCCGGCGACGATCACCCGTTCCACGGCCTTGTGCTTGAACAGGTTCAGCGCCAGTTGGCCGATGGCCTGGCGGGACGAACGTTCGCCCATGCCGATCAGCACCACGCCGTTGCCGATGGGCATCACGTCGCCGCCTTCAAGGGTGGCGTTGCCGTGATCCTGGTCCGGGTCGCCGTACCAGATCTGGAAGTCGGCGTTCGTGAACTCGGGATGGAATTTGTAGATGGCGCTGGCCAGCAGGGTTTCCTGGCGCCGCGCCGGCCAATACATCGGGTTCAGGGTCACGCCGCCGTAGATCCAGCAGGTGGTGTCGCGGGTGAACTGGGTGTTGGGCAACGGCGGCAGGATGAAGCTGGAGTGCCCGAGGAAGTCGCGGAACATCTGAATGGTCTTGCCACCGAAGCTGTCCGGCAGGTCATCGGCCGAGACGCCGCCAATCAGGAATTCGGCGATATGGCGTGGCTCCAGGCTGCGCAGCCACGAACCGACTTCATTCACCAGGCCCAGGCCCACCGAGTTGGCGGTGATCTTGCGCTGCAGGATCCAGTCCAGGGCTTCGGGGATGGCGACGATGTCGGTCAGCAGGTTGTGCATTTCCAGCACGTCGATGTCGCGCTCGCGCATCTTGGTGACGAAATCGAAATGATCGCGCTTGGCCTGGTTGACCCAGATCACATCGTCGAACAGCAGCTCGTCGCAGTTGTTCGGGGTCAGCCGCTGGTGGGCCAGGCCTGGGGAACACACCATGACTTTACGTAATTTGCCGGCTTCGGAATGCACGCCGTATTTCACTTTTTCCGTGGTCATTACAAATCCTCCAGTTAGAACAATCAGCCAACTACAAGGTCAGGAAGCCGTCGTAGAGCCCGTAGGCCGCCACCAGGGCGCCTGCGATCACTGCGGCGAAAATCAGCTTCTCGACAGAGGTGAAAATCGGTTTGCCCAACTCGCGCTTGGCCTTGGCGAACAGGATCGCGCCGGGGGCATAGAGCAGGGCAGAGAGCAGCAGGTACTTGATCCCGCCGGCGTACAGCAGCCATACGGCGTAGATCAGGGCGACAGCGCCGATGATCAGGTCCTTGCGCCGCTCGGCCGCGAAGCCTTCGTAGGTCTCGCCGCGCACCGCCAGCAGCACGGCGTAGGCCGCCGACCACAGGTACGGCACCAGGATCATCGAAGTGGCGAGGTAGATCAGTGACAGGTAGGTGCTGGCCGAGAACAGGGTGATGACCAAAAACAGCTGGACCATTGCGTTGGTCAGCCACAGGGCGTTGGCCGGTACGTGGTTGGCGTTTTCCCGGCGCAGGAACTCGGGCATGGTGTGATCTTTGGCAGCGGCGAACATGATCTCGGCGCACAGCAATACCCAGGACAGCAGGGCGCCGAGCAGCGAGATGATCAGGCCGACGCTGATCAGCACCGCGCCCCAGTGCCCCACGACATGCTCCAGCACGGCGGCCATGGACGGGTTTTGCAACTTCGCCAGTTCAGGCTGGGTCATGATGCCCAGGGACAGCACGTTCACCAGTACCAGGAACAGCAGTACGGTGATGAAGCCGATGACGGTGGCCTTGCCCACGTCGGTACGTTTCTCTGCGCGGGCGGAAAAAATACTCGCGCCCTCGATGCCGATGAACACCCACACGGTGACCAGCATCATGTGCCGCACCTGGTTCATCACGCTGCCCAGGTCCGGATTCTTCAAGCCCCAGATGTCGGCGGTGAAGATATCGAGCTTGAAGGCGAACACCGCGATCAGCACGAACAACACCAGCGGCACGACCTTGGCCACGGTGGTGACGAGGTTGATGAACGCGGCTTCCTTGATGCCGCGCAGCACCAGCCAGTGCACTGCCCACAACAACACCGAGGCGCCGATTACCGCCGCAACGGTGTTGCCTTCACCAAAGATTGGGAAGAAGTAGCCCAGGGTGCTGAACAGCAGCACGAAGTAGCCGACGTTGCCCAGCCAGGCGCTGATCCAGTAACCCCAGGCAGAGGAGAAACCCATGTAGTCGCCGAAGCCGGCCTTGGCGTAGGCATACACCCCGCCGTCCAGATCGGGTTTGCGGTTGGCCAGGGTCTGGAACACGAAGGCGAGGGTCAGCATGCCGACGGCGGTGATGGCCCAGCCGATCAGCACCGCACCGACGTCGGCGCTGGCGGCCATGTTTTGTGGCAGGGAAAAGATCCCGCCGCCGATCATGGAGCCGACAACCAGTGCAACCAACGCACCTAATCGAAGTTTTCCGGGCGTATCAGACATTTGCGAGACTCCAGTGCAGGAGAAGAGAGCCAACAGACTAAGTCGATTTGAAAGTTGAATAGCTGATCTGGATCAGTGCATGGCAACATTCCATTGTTAATGAAGGAGTTAACACCGTCCGTTGGCGTCTTGAAGTTACTCGAAAGGCCCGTTTCAGGGCCTTTGGCAAAGGCTTTGTGAAGGTTTTCTTGCCGCAGGATTATTCACGCTAGTTGATTTCCACTGAGTCGCAACTATTTTGTAGGCTGCGTTCGTGACAATAATGATGGGGTGTCATGGTCTTTTTAATTAGGGCCTTGGAGAATGGCCGGGTCATAAGTCTTTGGACTTTGTGTGGATGACGTTATTCAAAAACGTTATGTCGCTTTATTTACTTAATTTAATAGTGAGAGAAGATGCCGCAGCCGATTGAAAAGTTGCCACTGGGTGCACTGATCGCACTGGTGGTGGGGTCAATGATCGGCGGCGGGATTTTTTCCCTGCCGCAAAACATGGCGGCCCGGGCCGATGTCGGAGCGGTGCTGATCGGCTGGGCCATCACCGCCATCGGCATGCTGACCCTGGCCTTCGTGTTCCAGACCCTGGCCAATCGCAAGCCGGAATTGAATTCGGGCGTGTACGCCTATGCCAAGGCCGGCTTCGGTGACTATATGGGCTTCTCGTCTGCCTGGGGCTACTGGATCAGTGCCTGGCTGGGCAATGTCGGTTACTTCGTGCTGCTGTTCAGTACCTTGGGCTACTTCTTCCCGGTGTTCGGCCAAGGCAATACGCCGGTGGCCATCGGCTGTGCGTCGTTGTTGCTGTGGGCGGTGCATTTCCTGGTGCTGCGCGGGATCCAGGAGGCGGCCTTCATCAATCTAGTGACCACCGTGGCCAAGGTCGTGCCGCTGTTGATGTTCGTCGTCATGGCCGCCGTGGCCTTCAAGGCCGAGGTTTTCACCCGCGATATCTGGGGCGCGATGAATCCGGACCTGGGCAGTGTGATGGACCAGGTGCGCAACATGATGCTGGTGACGGTGTTCGTGTTTATCGGCATCGAAGGCGCCAGCGTCTATTCGGCACGGGCAGAAAGACGTGCGGACGTAGGGCGTGCGACGGTGATCGGGTTTCTCGGGGTATTGGCGCTGCTGGTGCTGGTGAATGTGTTGTCCCTGGGGGTCATGAGCCAGCGGGAACTGGCACAGTTGCAGAACCCATCCTTGGCCGGTGTGCTGGAGCACATTGTCGGGCCCTGGGGCGCGTTGCTGATCAGCCTGGGGCTGGCGGTTTCACTGCTGGGAGCCCTGCTGTCCTGGGCGCTGTTGTGCGCTGAAATCCTCTACGCCACCGCCCGGGACAAGACCATGCCGGCGTTCCTGACCAAGGAGAATGCCAACCGTGCGCCGGTCAACGCGCTGTGGCTGACCAATGGCATGATCCAGCTGTTTTTGCTGATCACTCTGTTTTCCGCAGGCACCTACACCAGCCTGATCTACCTCGCCTCGTCGATGATCCTGGTGCCGTACCTGTGGTCGGCGGCTTATGCGGTGCTGCTTTGCGCCCGGGGGGAAACCTACGAACAGGGCTCGGCACGGCGCATGAAAGACCTGTGCATCGGTAGCGTCGCGCTGTGCTACGCGGTGTGGCTGCTGTATGCCGGAGGCGTGAAATACCTGCTGCTGTCGGCGCTGTTGTATGCGCCCGGGGTGATCCTGTTTGCCCAGGCCAAGCGCGAGCAGGGGCAGCCCTTGTTCACCCATGTGGAAAAGGGAATATTTGCTTGCGTGATGTCAGGGGCGGGCATCGCGGCTTATGGGTTGTACAGTGGGTTTTTGGAGTTGTGAGGCTACCACGTTGTCGAGGCGGACTCTTGTGGCGAGGGAGCTTGCTCCCGCTGGGGCGCGCAGCGGCCCCGAGGCCCGACGACGCGGTGTTTCAAGCTGATTGTAGTGGCTTTTGGAGGGGGCTGCTGCGCAGCCCAGCGGGAGCAAGCTCCCTCGCCACAAAGGGCATTTTTTAACCGGTAGTGAGCGTCACCACCGTGCCCGATGCGCGCCCAGTTCCGCCGCTGGCAAGGTCCATTGCAGCGGCGTCCCAGTGATTTTCAAGGGCACGTGCAAGCGATGGGCCGGTCCCCATGGCGTCTGTTCGACCACCAGGCCCTGATCATCCTCAGCCTCGGCTCGCAATAGGGTCGAATCCCCTGCGCCACGTTCGATCAACAGCTTCGCCGTGCGTGCCAGTGACAGGCGTGCCGAGCCGCCCTGACCGCTTGCCAGGCGCCGGGACAACAGCACCAGGGCGCTGGCCGCCAGCAGATAGCCGGTGCCATGATCCAGCGCCTGCACCGGCAGCGGTGTCGGTTTGTCGGTGTGTTTCCAGCCCATGCCGGCTTCGGCAATGCCGCTGCTCATTTGCACCAGGCTGTCGAAGCCGCGCCGGTTCTGCCACGGGCCGCTCCAGCCGTAGGCATTGAGGCTGACGTCGATCAGGCCCGGGGCCATCTGCCGGCGCTGCTCGGCACCGTAGCCCAGGCGTTCCAGGGCGTCGGCACGGTAGCCGTGCAAAAGGATGTCGGTGTCCTTGAGCAGTGCCTCGAATGCCGCGCGATCATCGGCCCGATGCAGGTCGAGGCGGGCGCAGCGTTTGCCCAGGGTGACTTCCGGCACCACGCCGGGTTCGTTCCAGGTCGGCGGGTCGATGCGCAGCACGTCGGCCCCCAGGCCGGCGAGGAAGCGGCTGGCGACGGGGCCGGCCAGCACGCGGGTCAAATCCAGCACCTTGAGGCCCGCCAGTGGCTGGGTCACGGAGCCGAGCCAGGGTTTGCGCTGCTCTCCAGTCGTTTCACTCAGGTGCACCAGCGGCTCGGCGTTCACCGCCAGCCCTTGGGGATGGGCCTGCCACGCTTGCCATGAACGCATCTCGGCGGCACAACCGCCTGCGTCGACCACGGCCTGTTCCAGCTCGGCCTTGTTCCATCGGGCCACCCTGGCCGCCATGTCGGCGCGGTCGGTGCAGGTGCCGAGGACTTTTTCCGCCGCAAGGCGATGATGCGGTGCGTTGGTGTGCAGGCGAATCCAGCCGTCGGCGCTGGCGTAGTCGCCGGCCACCGGGTCCCACATCGGCGGCACGCTCCAGCCGATGGGGCGCAGGGAGGTGGAGAACCAGAACGACGCCAGGCGTCGGTCGACCTCGACAGGTGGCAGGCGAGTGGTTTGTTGCTGGATGAGTTCGGCGGTCGCCTGGCCGGCCACGGCGATGCTGGCGCTGGCCAGCTCCGTGACGGCGAAGGCCGAGGGCAGCGCGCCATCGCCAGCGAAGGTGATCGGGGGCGTCGGCAAGCCGAGAGCGGTTTGCATGGACGTGAGCAGATCTGACATCGAAAGCCCTCCAGTACGAGAGGGCGATCATAGATCAAAAATCCGTTGGGGGCCGCTTTGCGGCCCAGCGGGAACAAGCTCCCTCGCCACAAGAGCCCTGTGCCTGTTCCGGGCGCGACCAGATCCACAAATTGCCCAGGCCCATGCCGGCGAGCGCGAGGTAAAGCGGCCAGGCGTGGTCGAGCAGCACCAGCATCAAGCCTGCGCAGAGCAGCATGCTGGTAGTGGCACCGACCTTGGCCCGGCGCGGGATAACCTTGCCGTTGCGCCAGTTGTGCAGAATCGGCCCGAACAGACGATGGTTCTCCAGCCAGGCGCTCAGGCGCGGCGAACTGCGGGTCGCGGCCCAGGCGGCCAGCAGGATGAACTCGGTCGTCGGCAAGCCAGGCACGACGATGGCGACCAGGCCAATGCCCAGGCTAGCGTAGGCGAGCAGGGCGAAGAGCAGTTGGGTGAGTTTCGAGGGGCGGTTCATCAGCGTTTTTCAGTCATGCACAATCTCTGTGGGAGCGAGCAAGCCCGCTCCCACACTGGTTTCTGGGGGGCTGAAGATAGGCATCCACCCTAAATCTCCTGCGGGAGCGGTTTGAGTCAGGCCAGGTCGGCTGCATAAGCTTGTTCCAGCAACACCGTAAACCGGTTGAACGCATCCAGCGCACCTTTGTCCGCCTCGGCTTCCTGCTGTTCGGTAAAGGCCAGGCTGTCGAGGGTGCGGGTGAAGGTTTTCCAGCCTTCGGCGCGCCCACCGGCAGGTTCTGCCAGGTGCCGGGCGCCGAAGGTCTCGCTCAACCCCAGGCCCACGGCACGCTTGATCAAGAACGCGGCGCCGAGCTTGGAGCCTTCGGAGACGAACAGCCAGCCCAGGGCTTCGGCCCGGGTCGGGTTTTTCACCGCACCGGCCACTGGCGCAGGGATTTCGGTGTCCAGGTCTGCCAGATCCGCCTTGGCCGCTTCCGCCCTGCATCGGGCCGGGAGGTCGGGAATCAGGGCGGACAGTTCGGCGTCGTTGTACAGCGCCACCAGTTCCGACTGGAACAGGTACTGGGCAACGACGAAACGGGCGAAGCTGGCCGGGGTTTCGAACGGGGCGTGGGCCTTGACCAGGGCGTCGAGCTTGCTGTGAGGCTCGTGGGTGATCTGGTTCAGGCGTTGGGAGCGTGAAGTGGGGCGCAGGGTATTCATGAAAAAGTCCTTTGAGTGAGCACATTGTGTGGCGAGGGAGCTTGCTCCCGCTTGAGTGCGAAGCACTCACAAAAATGGGCCTGCTGCGCAGCCCAGCGGGAGCAAGCTCCCTCGCCACAGGGGAAATCCTTGGGCCTGGGTCAGATATCCCAGATCAGGTTCACCGCGAAGTTACGCCCCGGCGCCGTCAGACGATCGAGGTTGGCGGGGCTCAATACCGCCGCTTCGCCGACGCTGTCGTAGCCGCGCACGTCGTCCCACAGCCAGTACTTCTTGTCGGTGAGGTTGTAGAGGCCGCCACTGACGGTGACGTCGTCGGTCACCTTGTAGAAACCGCTCAGGTCGAGGATGCCGAAGCCTGGTGTCTTGAACTGGCTGCTCACGCCATCAGGCGAGTTGAAGTTGCTGTCGTCGACCCGGTCCTTTTTCTTGACCAAGGTCCAACTGAGCAAAGTGCCGTAGCGGTCTTGGTCGTAGCCCAGGCCGAACACTCCGGTCAGCGGGTTGATGCTGTTGAGCGGCTCGCCCGTGTCGTTGTTGCGACCGTACGCGTAGGCCACCGAGCCTTGGGTGTACAAGCCCTTCGGTGCGCCAAACACCTCCAGCTCCAAGCGTCCCCTGGCCTCGGCACCCTTGATGGTGGCGTGCTTGATGTTGTTGCTCCGGAAGGTCAACTGATCGGCGCCAGGGGTGATGGCGTCTTCGTTGATGAAGTCGCGGTACTTGTTGTAGAACACCGCCACGTCGAACGAGCCGGAATCGAAACGGCCGCGCAGGCCGGTCTCGTAGCTCTTGCTTTTTTCCGGTTCCAGATCGGGGTTGGGTTCTACGCTATAGCCGGCGTCGGTGTTCTCGAAACGACCGTACAGGGCCTTGGCGGTCGGGGTGCGGAAACCTTCGGCGTACTGGCCGTACCAGGTGTACTCATCGCTCAGGGCGTAGGTCAGGCCGAACTTCGGTGAGACGCGATGCCAGGTCTTGTTCTTGCCGCTGACTGTACCGCCGCCGGTAGGGTCCACGGTGTTGAGGAATTCCTCGGTCAGGTGCGGCTTGAGCCGGGTGTAGTCGTAGCGCAGGCCTGGCATGAAGGTCCAGCGGTCCCAACTGATCTGGTCCTGGGCGAACAGGCTGTAGGTGTTGATGGTCGGGTCCGGGAAGTCGCTGGCTTTTGCCAACACGTCCCGGGTGCTGATGGCGCCTACCGCGGAGCAACCGACGCCAACCGCCAGGCACACACCATTGCCGCTGCGCGAGCCGGTGACTTTCTGTTGCTTGAGGGTGGTGCCGTAAGTCAGCGCGTGATCGGTGTCGGCGACGCTGAAGGCCTTTTCCAGTTGCGCGTCGAAGACCCACTGTTTCTCTTCATAGAGGGTCTCCCGGGTGCGCAGGACCTGGCGGGTGATGGGGAAGTAGAATTCGGCGGTGCTCTGGTCGGTCTTGGCGACCTGGTGATTCAGGCTCCACTTCATGTGATCGGCCAGCAGGCTGTCGAGGGCGAAGCTGTGTTCCAGGCCGAAACGCTCGCGGCTGATGGTGTCGTTGCCGGTGCGCCACTGGTACATGCCGCCGGGCAGTACAAAGTCGGGGATCGCCGGCTGGCCGTTGGCGTAGGGGCCGCCGTAGGCGCTTTTCAGGTCGCTGTCGCGGTCGTCCTTGTACTTCTCGTAGACCAGGCCAAGGCGTGCGTCATCCCTGTAGTTCCAGCCGAGCTTGGCCAGCACGTTGTTGGCGCGCACGTCTTGGGGGTTGGCCGCGGTGCGGTCCAGGCCGGTGCCGTTGTGGTTGCCGTAGGATTCGGTTTCATGACCGTCGCGCTGGCTGTAGTGCAACAGGCCGTCGAACTGCCCGCTACGGCCAGCGACGGTGGCGGACTTGAGCCAGCTCTCGTCGGCGGAGCTGTAGCCGGTCTTCAGGCGGGCGCCAACATCCTCGCCTGGCTTGATGATGTCGTCCGGATCCAGGGTGAAGTAGCTGACGGCACCGCCGATGGCATTGCTGCCGTACAACACCGAGGCCGGACCGCGCAGGATTTCCGCGCGCTTGATGATTTCCGGGTCGACGTAGTTGCGCTGGGTCTTGGCGTAGGGGCCATTGAAGAAGCCGCCGGGAATTTCCACGCCGTCGACCTGGGTCAGGATCCGGTTGCCGTCGATGCCGCGGATGTTGTAGCCGCTGATATCGCCGCGCTGGCCCGCGCCGCCCACCGATACGCCTGGTTCATAGCGCACCAGATCCTTGAGGGTATTGACGTTGTTGCGATCCAGTTCCTGGCGGTCGTGGACCGTGACCGTGCTCGGTACGCTGGTGATGTCCTGTTCCTGGCGGGTGGCGCTGATGGTTACTTTTTGCAACTCCAGCGCGCCGCCGGCACTGCGTTTTTCCAGGACGATGCTGTTGTCGCCCAGCTTGCGGTAGCTCAGGTGGGTCCCCACCAACAGGCGCTCCAGGGCTTTTTCAGGTGACAGCGAGCCGTTCACCCCTGGCGAGGCGACGCCTGCGGCCAGTTCCGCGGGCATCCCGATTTGCCAGCCGGTGACCGCAGTGAATGCATTCAGGGCCGAAACCAGGGGCTGCCGGGCGATGGCAAAGGTGTAGTCGCCCATGTTGCGTGCAGCGGGTTGCACGGCGGTGGCGGCCAGGGCGAGCGGCGCTGTGCCGGCCATCAGGAGGGCGGCGGTGAGCAGTGACAGCGTGCAAGAGGGGGCAAGAAACCGGCAAGTAAGGCGAGAGGACATCGATAGCGCTCCGTGTCGCATCTGTTATAGGTGCAGATCCACATCGTTGGATGCGAATCAATTGCATTGGCTATAACGAGACGAATCAGCGGAGCCTATCGAGTAAAAATAATTCTCATTTAGTTCAGGATCACCAGCGCCGGGAACTCCTGAAGCCGCGCCGAGGTGATATGGGCCAGCGAACGGACCACGTCCAGCGGCTGGTCTAGGCGGTAGTTGCCGGTCACAGCCACGTTGGCCAATTGTTCGTTACTGTTGATGATCCAGCCGGGGTAATAGCGTCGCAGCTCGGCCAGTACCTGGCTCAGGGGCCGGTTTTCGAACACCAGCCGACCCTGGACCCAGGCCAGGTCGGTGTTGGCATCGAGCCGGGCCGGGCGGTCGAAGCCGTTGGGGCCGATGCGGATGCTTTCGCCAGCCGACAGCCGCACATGGGTGTCGTTGCGGGTGGCCCGCAGGTCCACGTCGCCACGCTGCACCTGGACCTGGGCCACGCCGTCGAGGTAGCGCACGGCGAACGCGGTGTCGCTGACGCTGGCCATGACCGGGCCGGCATCGATTTCCAGCGGCAGGTTACGGTTGCCCGGGACTTCGAAAAACGCCTCGCCCTTGTACAGGCGCGCCACATGTCGCTGCTCGTTGAACGTGCTGGAGAAGGCCGAATCGGTGTTGAGCAAGACCTTGGAGCCGTCCTCCAACTGCAGGCGCTGGCGCTCACCGACCACGGTCAGGTGGTCGGCCTGCAGGCGCAGGGGCAGGTCGCTGAAGTTGAACAGACCGAGAAACAGCACGGCGGCAGTGGCCAGGGGTTTCCAGTGGGCGCGCAGGCGCGACAGCGCGGTAACCTTGGGCGCGGCTTCAAGCTGGCGGGCACTTTCCATCACCTGCGGGCCGTTCCAGATCGCCTGGGCTCGGGCGAACGCCTCGCCGTGGCGCGAATCGGCCGCCAGCCAGGCGTGGAACTGCCGCGTCTGTTCCTCGCTGGGGGTGTCCAGCAGGATCAGCCAGTCCAGCGCCTGCTCCATGGCATGGGCGGTTTCCGGCGTCGCAGTGGGCTCGGCAGAGCGGAGATTGTCCGTCACAGTGGGGTCTCGGTATTAGCGGCATGGGCTCAAGCTACAAGCTGTACGCAGCAAGTGGCAAGCGTGTACGCAGCTTATGGCCTGACGCGTGGGGGCGGGTCACTGCTCGCCGTGGCTACGTTCAGCCACACCCACACAGATCGCCATGATCAGTTTCAGTTCCTTTTGCACGGTGCTCAGGGAGACGCCCAGGCGTTCGGCGATCTGCTGGTAACTGTGGCCATGCAGGCGGCTGAGAATGAAGATCTGCTGTTGGCGCGAAGTCAGGGCCTGGAGGCTGACGTTCAGGCGCTCGAGCAGTTGCTGGGCATGGGCGGCGTCCTCGGCACTGCTCTGGGGGGCGACGACGTTGTGGACGACTTCCGGCGGTACGTCATCCAGCAAGGTCCGCGACTGGATGCGCCGGGCACGCAGATGGTCCAGCGCCAGGTTGCGGGCGGTCTGGAAAACAAAGGGTTCGAGGTGCTCGACCGTGCGTTCGGCCAATGCACGGGTGACACGCAGGTAGGTTTCCTGGAGCAGGTCTTCGGCGGTACTGGGGTTGCTGACCATGCGCTCGAGAGTGCGCAGCAGCGGTGTGCGTTGGGCGAGGAAAACGTGATGAAAGCGCGATTGACTCACGGTAGGGCCCGATCCGGTTCGAGTTGATGATAATGCTTATCATCTACGTTGCGGGTCAAGCCTTCATTTCATCACGCCAAGCCATGCGGGGAGCGCAACCTGTGGGAGCAAAGCTTGCTCGCGATAGCGTTCTCAAAGCCTGCACAGGTGCTGCATGCGACGGTGTCATCGCGAGCAGGCTTTGCTCCCACAGGCCTGCTCCCAAGGTTTGCTCTTACAGGCCCGCTCCACATTGGCCAGCAATGAGTTACTCGGCGTTACACAACGCCAGGCAGTTATCCAGCATACGGTTGGAGAAGCCCCATTCGTTGTCATACCAGGCCAGCACCTTGAGCAGCTTGCCGCTGGCCTTGGTGTGGTTGGCGTCGAAGATCGACGACAGCGGGTTGTGGTTGAAATCGCTGGAGACCAGCGGCAGGGTGTTGTAGCCGAGGATCTTCGAATGCTGGCTGGCGTGGCGCAGCAGTTCGTTGACTTCTTCGGCCGACGCTTCGCGCTTGAGTTGCACGGTCAGGTCCACCAGGGACACGTTGATCACCGGTACGCGCACCGCCATGCCGGTCAGCTTGCCTGCCAGTTCCGGCAGCACCAGGCCCACCGCTTCGGCGGCGCCGGTCTTGCTCGGGATCATGTTCTGGGTGGCCGAGCGGGCGCGGTACGGATCGCTGTGGTAGACGTCGGTCAGGTTCTGGTCGTTGGTGTAGGCATGGATGGTGGTCATCAGGCCGCTTTCGATGCCCAGCTCACGGTGCAGCACCTGGGCCACCGGGGCCAGGCAGTTGGTGGTGCACGAAGCGTTGGAGATGATCTGGTGGGACTGGCGCAGGATGTCGTGGTTCACGCCATACACCACGGTGGCGTCGGCGCCCTTGGCCGGGGCCGAGATGATCACCTTGCGGGCGCCGGCGCTGATATGCGCGGCTGCCTTGGCACGGTCGGTGAACAGGCCGGTGCATTCGAACACGACGTCGATTTTTTCAGCGGCCCAAGGCAGTTCGGCCGGGTTGCGGATGGCGCTGACCGAGATGCGGTCGCCATTGACCGTCAGGCTTTCGTGATCGTGTTGCACGTGGGCATCGAAGGTGCCGTGGACCGTGTCGAACTTGAGCAGATGAGCGTTGATCGCACTGTCGCCCAGGTCATTGATGGCGACGATCTGCAGGTCGCGACGATAGCCTTGGGTATACAGTGCACGAAGAACGTTGCGGCCGATGCGGCCAAAACCATTGATTGCGATTCGAAGAGTCATTAACGGCGCCGCCATCGATTTGTTGTTGGAATTACAAGATTATTCGCATAAAAATAGAAAACAAGCCTTTTTAGTGGCAATATTTTGTTTTATCTACAACGAGTGACCTGAATCAACTGGTCCGAATGGTCAATAAACCGCCTGTCGCCCAACGCCAGGGGGCTTTTGACCAGCATAGACAATCAGGTCGCCACACCCGTTAGCCTGGAGTTCTACACATGCATCCCCGCGTCCTTGAGGTCACCGAACGGCTTATCGCCCGCAGCCGCGCCACGCGTCAGGCTTACCTTGCATTGATCCGTGGTGCAGCCAGCGACGGGCCGACGCGCGGCAAGCTGCAATGCGCCAACTTCGCCCACGGCGTGGCCGGTTGCGGCACCGAAGACAAACATCACCTGCGGATGATGAACGCCGCCAACATCGCCATCGTGTCTTCCTATAACGACATGCTCTCGGCCCACCAGCCTTACGAAACCTTCCCGGAACAGATCAAGAAAGCCCTGCGCGAGATCGGCTCGGTCGGCCAGTTCGCCGGTGGTACGCCAGCGATGTGCGACGGCGTGACCCAGGGCGAGGCGGGGATGGAACTGAGCCTGCCGAGTCGCGAAGTGATCGCGCTGTCCACGGCGGTGGCGTTGTCCCACAACATGTTCGATGGCGCGCTGATGCTCGGTATCTGCGACAAGATCGTCCCGGGCCTGATGATGGGCGCGCTGCGCTTCGGTCACTTGCCGACGATCTTTGTACCCGGCGGACCGATGGTGTCCGGCATCTCCAACAAGGAAAAAGCCGACGTTCGCCAGCGCTACGCCGAAGGCAAGGCCACCCGCGAAGAGCTGCTGGAATCGGAGATGAAGTCCTACCACAGCCCGGGCACCTGCACCTTCTACGGCACGGCCAATACCAACCAGTTGCTGATGGAAGTGATGGGCCTGCATTTGCCGGGCGCCTCGTTCGTCAACCCGAACACTCCACTGCGCGATGCCCTGACCCGTGAAGCGGCGTTCCAGGTCACGCGCATGACCAAGCAGAGCGGCAACTTCATGCCCATCGGCGAGATCGTCGACGAACGCTCGCTGGTCAACTCCATCGTTGCGCTGCACGCCACCGGCGGCTCCACCAACCACACCCTGCACATGCCGGCCATCGCCATGGCGGCGGGTATCCAGCTGACCTGGCAGGACATGGCCGACCTCTCCGAGGTGGTGCCGACCCTGAGTCATGTCTACCCGAACGGCAAGGCCGACATCAACCACTTCCAGGCGGCGGGCGGCATGTCGTTCCTGATCCGTGAATTGCTGGAAGCCGGTTTGCTCCACGAAAACGTCAACACCGTGCTCGGTCACGGCCTGAGCCGTTACACCCAGGAGCCGTTCCTCGAGGACGGCGAGCTGGTGTGGCGCGACGGCCCGATCGAAAGCCTCGACGAAAACATCCTGCGCCCGGTGGCCCGCGCGTTCTCGCCGGAAGGCGGCCTGCGGGTGATGGAAGGCAACCTGGGCCGTGGCGTGATGAAGGTCTCGGCTGTGGCCCTGGAAAACCAGGTCGTCGAAGCCCCGGCCATGGTCTTCCAGGATCAGCAGGACCTGGCTGATGCATTCAAGGCCGGCCTGCTGGAGAAAGACTTCGTCGCGGTGATGCGCTTCCAGGGCCCGCGCTCCAACGGCATGCCCGAGCTGCACAAGATGACGCCGTTCCTCGGCGTATTGCAGGACCGTGGCTTCAAAGTGGCGCTGGTGACCGACGGGCGCATGTCCGGTGCGTCGGGGAAAATCCCGGCGGCCATTCATGTCAGCCCCGAAGCTTATGTCGGTGGTGCGTTGGCCCGGGTGCAGGAGGGCGATATCATCCGCGTCGATGGCGTCAAAGGCACCTTGGAATTGAAGGTGGACGCCGAGGAATTCGCCGCGCGCACGCCGGCCAAGGGCCTGTTGGGCAACAACATCGGCACCGGCCGCGAGCTGTTCGGTTTCATGCGCATGGCCTTCAGCTCGGCGGAGCAGGGCGCCAGCGCCTTCACTTCTGCCCTGGAGACGCTTAATTGAAACTGGCTTTGGTCGGTGACATCGGTGGGACCAACGCACGCTTTGCGCTGTGGAAAAACCACGCCCTGGAAAACATCCAGGTGCTGGCAACAGCGGATTATGCCTGCCCGGAAGATGCCATCCAGGTGTACCTGAGTGGCCTGGGCCTGAAACCGGGCGCCATCGGTTCGGTGTGCCTGTCGGTGGCCGGTCCCGTGAGCGGCGATGAGTTTCGCTTTACCAACAATCACTGGCGCCTGAGCAACCTGGCGTTCTGCCAGACCTTGCAGGTGGAGAAGCTGTTGCTGGTCAACGATTTCTCGGCCATGGCCCTGGGCATGACTTGCTTGCGTCTCGATGAGTACCGGGTCGTATGCGAAGGCACTCCGGAGCCGTTGCGCCCGGCAGTGGTGATCGGCCCGGGTACCGGGCTGGGCGTTGGTACGTTGCTGGACTTGGGCGAAGGCCGTTTCGCCGCGTTGCCGGGGGAGGGCGGTCATGTCGACCTGCCCCTGAGCAGCCCGCGGGAAACCCAACTGTGGCAGCACATCTACAACGAGATCGGCCACGTCAGCGCCGAAACCGCCCTGAGCGGCAGCGGTTTGCCTCGGGTGTACCGGGCCATTTGCGCGGTGGACGGCCATGTGCCGGTGCTCGACACCCCCGAATCCATCACCGCCGCCGGCCTGGCTGGCGACCCCATTGCCCTGGAAGTGCTCGAGCAGTTCTGCCGCTGGCTGGGGCGCGTGGCCGGCAACAATGTGTTGACGTTGGGCGGGCGCGGCGGTGTCTACATCGTCGGTGGCGTGGTCCCGCGGTTTGCCGATTTCTTCCTCGAAAGCGGTTTCGCCCGTTGCTTCGCCGACAAGGGCTGCATGAGCGATTACTTCAAGGGCATTCCGGTCTGGCTGGTGACCGCGCCGTACCCCGGCCTGATGGGTGCGGGTGTGGCGTTGGAGCAATCCGCCGCCGCTTAAGGTTCGGTAGGTACTGTACTGTGGGAGCGAGCTTGCTCGCGATGACGGAGTGTCAGTCGCCATTGAGGTTGGCTGTTGCACCGCTATCGCGAGCAAGCCCGCTCCCACAGAGTTTTTGCAGTGTATTTGTAGGCCTTGTCCATCAGGCATAATCGCCCCAATCCAAACAACAAGGACGAGGCCCGTGAGTTCAGTAAACAAATCGATTTTGTTGGTCGACGACGACCAGGAGATTCGCGAACTGCTGGACACCTACCTCAGCCGTGCGGGGTTCCAGGTGCGGACCACGCCCGACGGCGCCGGGTTTCGCCAGGCGCTGAACGATGCGCCGAGCGACCTGGTGATCCTTGATGTGATGCTGCCCGATGAAGACGGCTTCAGCCTATGCCGCTGGGTTCGCCAACACCCACGCCAGGCTCATGTGCCCATCATCATGCTCACCGCCAGTTCCGACGAAGCCGACCGGGTCATCGGCCTTGAGCTGGGCGCCGATGATTACCTGGGCAAGCCTTTCAGCCCGCGTGAATTGCAGGCGCGCATCAAGGCACTGCTGCGCCGGGCGCAATTCGGCCAGGAACGCTCCGGCGGTGAAGTGCTGGCCTTCGATGAATGGCGGCTGGACATGGTCAGCCATCGGCTGTTCCACACCGACGGTGAAGAAGTGATTCTCTCCGGCGCCGACTTCGCCCTGCTCAAGTTGTTTCTCGACCATCCCCAGGAAATCCTCGACCGCGACACCATCGGCAATGCGACCCGCGGTCGTGAGCTGATGCCCCTGGACCGGATCGTCGACATGGCGGTCAGTCGTCTGCGTCAGCGCTTGCGTGACACCGATAAGCCGCCGCGGCTGATTCGCACGGTGCGTGGCAGCGGTTATCAGCTGGCGGCCAGTGTGGTTGCCAGCAATGGTCATTGACTGGATCAAAAAAGTCGCCCGACGGGTGCCGGTACCGCGCTCGCTGCTGGGACGGATGCTGCTGCTGACCTTGCTGGTGGTGCTGTTCGCCCAGACCTTGTCCAGCCTGATCTGGGTCTCGCAGTTGCGCGCCACCCAGCTCGAAGGCCTGGTCACCAGTGCCCGCAGCCTGGCCCATTCGATGACCGCCAGCGTCAGTTATTTGCGTTCGCTGCCGGTGGCTTACCGGCCGCTGGTGCTGGATCAGTTGCGCAGCATGGGCGGTACGCGATTTGTCGTCACGCTCAACGACAAGCCCCTGGGCATGGACGTGTTGCCGATCACGCCGCGCAAACTGGCGGTGCTCAAGGCGGTGGACGATGTGTTGCGCCGGTCGTTGGGCAGTAACGCCGACATATCGGTGAATTTTGTCAGCCCCGACGACCTGCGAATTTTCAACGCTGGGCTCAAACTCGATGAACTGCCCCGTTCGTGGGCTCACTACGCCTTGACCCTGGAACCGGTGAACCCGCCGGTGCTGGTCACGCAGATCCAGATGGCGCCGGGGGAGTGGTTGTACATCGCCTCGCTGCTGCCCGAACCTTACACCAGCCTCGAAGAGCAGGACCTGCCTACGCAACAGGTGGGTTTCATCGTGCTTACCAGCAGCTTGTTATTGCTGTTCATCGGCTTGCTGGTGCACTGGCAGAGCCGACCGCTCAAGCGTTTGGCCCGGGCCGCGCGGGACATGTCCCTGGGTGCCGAAGTGGAGCCGGTGGCCGAGGGCGGCGGCAGCGAAGTGGTGGAAGTGGGGCGGGCGTTCAATGCCATGCGCGAACGCATCAGCCGTTACCTGACCGAACGCAGCCAGTTATTCAGCGCGATTTCCCACGACTTGCGCACACCGATCACCCGCTTGCGCTTGCGGGTCGAGCTGTTGGAAGACGAAAACCTGCAGGCCAAGTTTGGTCGTGACCTGGATGAGTTGGAGTTGTTGGTCAAAGGCGCGCTGCAATGCGTCAAGGACACCGACATCCACGAAAACATCGAGCCGGTGGACCTCAATCATGTGCTCGATTGCCTGGTCGAACCTTACCTGGCGCCCAACGGCAACGGTCGGGTGACCCAGGATGGCCGGGCGCTGGCGCCGTATCCGGGCAAGCCACTGGCGCTCAAGCGCTGCATCGGCAACCTGATCGACAATGCCTTGAAATACGGACAGAACGCCCACCTGCACATCGATGACGATGAAACCGCCTTCATCCTGCACGTCGACGATGAAGGCCCCGGCGTGCCGGAGCAGCGCCTGGAGCAAGTCTTCGAACCGCACTTTCGCCTGGCCGGGCAACAGCAGGGCTATGGCTTGGGCCTGGGCATCGCCCGCAATATCGCCCACAGCCATGGCGGCGAAGTGAGCCTGCAGAACCTGCGTGAAGGGGGGTTGCGGGTGACCCTGCAATTGCCTCGTTCAACTGACTGATCGTTCCCACGCTCTGCGTGGGGATGCCTCAACGGACGCTCTGCGTTCGGCTTTAAAGGGGATGCAGAGCGTCCCGGGCGGCATTCCCACGCGGGGGGAACGATCATCAATGTCACAAGTCGGTGACATAACTCGCGCCTTTCGTTACCTGCCACTCCTCATCCCTTGTTTAGACTCCCTGCGTCAAAACAACAAAAAAGGTACCACCCAATGGACACCTTCCAACCGGCCTTCAGCAGTTGGCTGAACGCCCCTGCCCACCAGCAATGGCTTGCCGACGAAGGCTTGCGGCTGCTGGCGTTCGCCAAGGCATCGAAGCTGCCGGACGGCTTTGGCAACCTGGACGAGCTGGGGCGCCTGCCGGCCAATGCACGGGCCGAAACCATGAACACCGCGCGCATGACCCACAGCTTTGCCATGGCCCACATCCAGGGGCTGCCGGGGTTTGCCAAGCTGGTGGATCACGGTGTCCAGGCGTTGAGCGGCCCCTTGCGCGACGCCGAGCACGGTGGCTGGTTTGCCACGACACGGCCTGATGAAGATGGCGCGGGCAAGGCGGCCTACTTGCATGCATTCGTTGCCCTGGCGGCCAGTTCCGCGGTGGTGGCCCAGCGGCCCGGCGCTGCGGCGTTGCTGGACGAAGCGGTGCGAATCATCGATGAGCATTTCTGGAGCGAAGAAGAGGGGGCACTGCGCGAATCCTTCAACCGCGACTGGACTGAGGAAGAGGCCTATCGCGGCGCCAACAGCAACATGCACGCCACCGAAGCGTTCCTGGCCCTGGCCGATGCCACCGACGACCCGCGCTGGCTGGCTCGCGCCCTGCACATCGTCGAACGGGTGATCCACGGCCATGCCGCCGCCAACGACTACCTGGTGGTGGAGCATTTCGATCGCCACTGGCAGCCGCTGCGCGAATATAACCAGGACAATCCTGCCGATGGTTTCCGTCCCTACGGCACCACCCCTGGCCACGGTTTCGAATGGGCGCGACTGCTGCTGCACCTTGAGGCGGCGCGCGTCCAGATCGGCATGCTGACCCCGGGTTGGCTGGCCCAGGACGCACAAAAACTCTTCGATCAGAACTGCCGCCACGGTTGGGGCGTCGACGGTGCGCCGGGCATTGTCTACACCCTGGATTGGGACAACCGCGCGGTGGTTCGCCATCGACTGCATTGGGTCCACGCCGAAGCGGCGGCCGCTGCCAGCGCCTTGCTCAAGCGCACCGACGAGGCGAAGTACGAAGCCTGGTATCGGCGCTTCTGGGAGTTCTGTGACAAACATTTCATCGATCGCTGCAACGGCAGCTGGCATCACGAACTCGATCCGCAAAACCGCCCCAGCGCTGACATCTGGCCGGGCAAGCCGGACCTGTATCACGCCTGGCAGGCAGTCTTGATCCCGCGCCTGCCCCTGGCCCCGAGCATGGCGTCAGCCCTGGCGCGGTTATCCAGTCCTTCGCCTGTGTAACCATGTCGTGACATTTGCACGTCCCTTCGTTACCTGCGAAGGGATTCCCTCTGATTAGAATCCATGCAGCGCAAGCACCAGACTTGCATGCATAACAACAAGAAAGGTAATTCTAGATGAATGCGATTTCTCGCCTCGCTACTGTCATTTCTCTTGCTTCCCTGCTTCCCGTCGCAGCCTTCCCTGTCACTACCCTTGCCGCCGAATCCAAAGGTTCCGTGGAAGTCGTCCACTGGTGGACGTCGGGTGGTGAAAAAGCCGCGGTCGATGTGCTCAAGGCCCAGGTAGAAAAAGACGGCTTTACCTGGAAGGACGGCGCTGTCGCCGGTGGTGGCGGTTCCACTGCCATGACCGTGCTCAAGAGCCGTGCCGTGGCTGGTAACCCGCCTGGCGTCGCCCAGATCAAGGGCCCGGACATCCAGGAATGGGCGTCCACCGGGCTGCTCGACACCGACATCCTGAAAGATGTTGCCAAGGCCGAGAAGTGGGACAGCCTGCTCGACAAGAAAGTCTCCGATACCGTGAAGTACGACGGTGACTACGTCGCCGTGCCGGTGAACATCCACCGCGTCAACTGGCTGTGGATCAACCCGGAGGTCTTCAAGAAAGCCGGCATCACCAAGAACCCGACCACCCTCGAAGAATTCTATGCAGCCGGCGACAAGCTCAAGGCCGCGGGCTTCATTCCGCTCGCCCACGGTGGCCAGCCTTGGCAGGACAGCACCGTGTTCGAAGCCGTGGTGCTCTCGGTCATGGGCGCTGATGGCTACAAGAAAGCCCTGGTCGACCTGGACAACAAGGCCCTGACCGGTCCGGAGATGATCAAGGCACTGACCGAGCTGAAGAAAGTCGCGACCTACATGGACGCCGACGGCAAGGGCCAGGACTGGAACCTGGAAGCGGCCAAGGTCATCAATGGCAAGGCCGGCATGCAGATCATGGGTGACTGGGCCAAGAGCGAGTGGACCGCGGCGAAGAAAGTCGCCGGCAAGGACTACGAGTGCGTGGCCTTCCCGGGCACCGACAAGGCCTTCACCTACAACATCGACTCCCTGGCGGTGTTCAAGCAGAAAGACAAAGGCACTGCGGCCGGTCAGCAGGATATCGCCAAGGTCGTATTGGGCGAGAACTTCCAGAAAGTTTTCAGCATCAACAAAGGCTCGATCCCGGTTCGTAACGACATGCTGGCCGACATGGCCAAGTACGGTTTCGATTCCTGCGCCCAGACCGCTGCCAAGGACTTCCTGACGGACGCCAAGTCTGGCGGCCTGCAACCGAGCATGGCGCACAACATGGCGACCACGTTGGCGGTACAGGGTGCGTTCTTTGACGTGGTGACCAACTACATCAACGACCCGAAAGCCGACCCGGCCGATGCCGCCAAGAAACTCGGCGCTGCGGTTCAGTCTGCGAAGTAATTAGCGCCGCTTCCCTTGTGGGAGCTTTTGTGGTGAGGGGATTTAGCGAAACGTCGCACCGCCCCGAAAAGTCGCAATGGCGGAGTGTCAGAAACACCGCATGCAATGGCTTTGCGGCTGCTTCGCAGCCGATCGGGGATAAATCCCCTCGCCACAGAGCTCGCTCCCACAAAGGGATGCCCTTGTAACCTTGTTTTGGATCTTCCCATGAGTTCTGTTGCTGTGTTCAGCAAGGCCTCGCCGTTCGATGCATTGCAGCGCTGGCTACCAAAACTGGTGCTGGCGCCGAGTATGTTCATCGTCCTGGTGGGCTTCTATGGCTATATCTTGTGGACGTTCGTCCTGTCGTTCACCACTTCGACGTTCCTGCCGAACTACAAGTGGGCAGGCCTGGCGCAATATGCCCGGCTGATGGACAACGATCGCTGGTGGGTGGCGAGCAAGAACCTGGCATTGTTCGGCGGCCTGTTCATCGGTATCACCCTGGTGATCGGCGTGTTGCTGGCGGTGTTCCTTGACCAGCGCATTCGCCGCGAAGGTTTTATCCGCACGATTTACCTTTACCCGATGGCGCTCTCGATGATCGTCACCGGTACAGCCTGGAAATGGCTGCTCAACCCGGGCATGGGCCTGGACAAATTGTTGCGTGACTGGGGTTGGGAAGGCTTCCGCCTGGATTGGCTGATCGACCCGGATCGCGTGGTGTACTGCCTGGTGATCGCTGCGGTGTGGCAGGCCTCGGGCTTCATCATGGCGATGTTCCTGGCCGGCCTGCGGGGTGTCGATCAATCGATCATCCGTGCCGCGCAGATCGATGGCGCGAGCATGCCGCGCATCTACTGGAAAGTGGTGCTACCGAGCCTGCGCCCGGTGTTCTTCAGTGCCGTGATGATCCTGGCGCATATCGCGATCAAGAGCTTCGACCTGGTGGCCGCGATGACGGCCGGTGGCCCGGGTTATTCCTCCGACCTGCCAGCGATGTTCATGTACTCCTTCACCTTCAGTCGCGGCCAGATGGGCATGGGCTCGGCCAGTGCAATCCTGATGCTTGGTGCGATCCTCGCAATCATCGTGCCTTACCTGTACTCCGAGCTGAGGACCAAGCGTCATGACTAGTCTCGCTGCCAAACCTTCCATCAGCCTGAGTCGCATCGCCATCTACGCGGTGCTGATCCTCGCCGTATTGCTTTACCTGGTGCCGTTGGTGGTCATGCTGTTGACCAGCTTCAAGACGCCGGAAGACATCAGCACCGGCAACCTGCTGAGCTGGCCGACCGTGGTCAGCGGCATCGGCTGGGTCAAGGCCTGGGCCACGGTGGACGGCTACTTCTGGAACTCGATCAAGATCACCGTCCCGGCGGTGCTGATCTCCACCGCCATCGGTGCCTTGAACGGCTACGTGTTGTCGATGTGGCGTTTTCGCGGTTCGCAGTTGTTCTTCGGTCTGTTGCTGTTCGGGTGCTTCCTGCCGTTCCAGACCGTCCTGCTGCCGGCCTCGTTCACCCTCGGCAAGATGGGCCTGGCCAGCACCACCACGGGCCTGGTGTTCGTGCACGTGGTCTACGGCCTGGCATTCACCACGCTGTTCTTCCGCAACTACTACGTCAGCATTCCCGACGCGCTGGTCAAGGCTGCGCGGTTGGACGGTGCGGGGTTCTTCACCATTTTCCGGCGGATCATCCTGCCAATGTCCACCCCGATCATCATGGTCTGCCTGATCTGGCAGTTCACGCAGATCTGGAACGACTTCCTGTTCGGCGTGGTGTTCTCCAGCGGTGATTCGCAACCCATCACGGTAGCGCTGAACAACTTGGTCAACACCAGTACCGGGGCCAAGGAATACAACGTGGACATGGCGGCGGCGATGATCGCCGGGCTGCCGACCCTGCTGGTCTATGTGGTCGCAGGCAAGTATTTCGTGCGCGGCCTGACGGCCGGCGCAGTCAAGGGGTAATCATGGCAACGCTTGAACTTCGCAACGTAAACAAGACTTATGGCGCCGGCCTGCCGGACACCCTGAAGAACATCGAGTTGTCGATCAAGGACGGTGAGTTCCTGATCCTGGTCGGACCTTCGGGCTGTGGCAAGTCGACGCTGATGAACTGCATCGCCGGCCTCGAGACCATCACTGGCGGCGCGATCATGATCGGCGACCAGGATGTCAGCGGCATGAGCCCGAAAGATCGCGACATCGCCATGGTGTTCCAGTCCTACGCGCTGTACCCGACCATGAGCGTGCGCGAGAACATCGAGTTCGGCCTGAAAATCCGCAAGATGAACCAGGCCGCCATCGACGAAGAAGTCACCCGCGTGGCCAAGCTGCTGCAGATCGAACACCTGCTCAATCGCAAGCCCGGCCAGCTTTCCGGCGGCCAGCAACAGCGCGTGGCCATGGGCCGGGCGCTGGCGCGGCGGCCGAAGATCTACCTGTTCGACGAACCACTGTCCAACCTCGACGCCAAGCTGCGGGTCGAGATGCGCACCGAAATGAAACTGATGCACCAGCGCCTGAAGACCACCACGGTCTACGTGACCCACGACCAGATCGAAGCCATGACCCTGGGCGACAAAGTGGCGGTGATGAAGGACGGGATCATCCAGCAGTTCGGTACGCCGAAAGACATCTACACCAACCCGGCCAACCTGTTCGTGGCGAGCTTCATCGGTTCGCCACCGATGAACTTCATCCCGCTGCGCCTGCAACGCAAGGACGGTCGCCTGCTGGCGCTGCTCGACAGCGGCCAGGCCCGTTGCGAGTTGCCAATGGGTATGCAGGACGCCGGCCTGGAAGACCGCGAAGTGATCCTGGGCATGCGTCCGGAGCAGATCATGCTGGCAGGCAGCGAGCCCAACGGTTTGCCGACCATTCGCGCCGAAGTCCAGGTCACCGAGCCCACCGGGCCGGACACCCTGGTGTTCGTCAATCTCAACGACACCAAGGTCTGCTGCCGCCTGGCGCCGGACGTGGCACCGCAGCCGGGGGAAACCCTGACGCTGCAATTCGATCCGTCGAAGGTGCTGCTGTTCGACGCGCAGTCCGGTGAACGCCTGGGCGTGGCTGGCCAGCCGCAAGCCGATGCTCGGTCGGCGAACGTGGCGCAGTTCAAAGGCCGATGAAGAACAAATGAGGGAGTCAACGTGCTCCCACAAAGAAGGAGTATGCGGTGAGTGGGGGACCACCCGCCGCAATCGTTGTAAACCGCGTTAGATAAAAACAGTTAATAACAATAAAGACGAGGATGTAGGGATGAAGAAGAAAAATAACGCCCAGCTTATCTGCCAGTTGTCAGCCGTTGCGGCGATGATGCTGGCCGGTAGCGCACAGGCTGCCGACGCCTTCAGCGCCGATTCGCCGTGGATGACGGGTGACTGGGGTGGTAAGCGTACCGAGCTGATCGAGCAGGGTATCGACATCAAGGCCGACTACGTCGGTGAAGTCGGTGGCAACCTGCATGGCGGCTACAACAACGACAAGACCGCGCGTTATTCCGACCAGTTTGGCCTGGGCGTGGCGCTGGACCTGGAAAAGCTGTGGGGTTGGGATAACACCCAGGCCAAGATCCAGCTCACCAACCGTAACGGTGAAAACATTTCCAACGACCGTGTCGGCGACCCGCGTGCCGGCACCTTGAGTTCTTCCCAGGAAGTCTACGGCCGTGGCCACATGGTCCGTCTGACCCAGTTGTGGATCAAGCACCAGTTCCTCGACGGCAAGCTGGACGTCAAGGCCGGTTACTTCGGCGAAGGCGAAGACTTCAACACCTTCCCTTGTGAATTCCAGAACCTGGCCTTCTGCGGTTCCCAAGTGGGTAACTGGGCGACCGGCATCTGGTACAACTGGCCCGTCAGCCAGGCCGCGATCCGCGTGAAGTACAACCTCACGCCTGAGTTCTATGCGCAGATCGGCGCATACAACCAGAACCCCTCGCAACTGGAACACGGCAACGGCTTCAAACTCAGCGGCAGTGGTACCAAGGGCACCGTGATTCCGGTCGAATTGGTCTGGTCGCCGAAGGTCAACAACCTGCCGGGTGAGTACCGTGTGGGTTACTACAAGAGCACGGCCGATGCCAATGACGTCCGTGAAGACGACAACGGTGACGATGCCGCGACCACCCTTAACGCCTATCGCAGCCACGATAGCAAGCACGGCTACTGGTTCGTGGCACAGCAACAACTGACCACGCACAACGGTGACGCGTCCCGCGGCCTGAACATCGCCGCCAACGCGACCTTCCACGATAAGGACACCAACATCGTCGACAACTACCAGTCGCTGATGTTCGTGTACAAGGGGCCCTTCGATGCGCGTCCAAAAGATGACATCGGCATCGGTTTTTCCCGCATCCATGTCAACGAAGACGTGAAGAAAAACGCCGAGCTGACCAACGCGGCCAATGGTGTCACCGATTACAACGATCCGCTGTTCGCACCGTTGCGTAGCACTGAGTACAACTACGAACTCAACTACGGTGTCCACGTTACCAACTGGCTGACTGTGCGTCCTAACCTGCAATACATCACTCACCCGGGCGGTGTGGATGAAGTCGACAACGCGCTGGTGGCCGGCCTGAAAATTCAGTCGGTGTTCTAACGCTGTTGCGATAAGCTCCTCTCTATGTGCGCATATTTGCGGACGGCCATGGCTGTCCGCTTTTTTTTGGGGAGCATAGGGTCAGTGCGAAGCCTGTGGCGAGGGAGCTTGCTCCCGCTGGGTTGCGAAGCGACCCCAAAACCATTCACTGCGGTGCGTCAGCCAGACCGCATTTGCCTCGTTTACGACTGCTTCGCAGTCGAGCGGGAGCAAGCTCCCTCGCCACAAAATAGTGTCGTACATAGTTGAGTATTCAATGATCTCCAGGACCGCGGCCCATGCATGAGCATCCGCTACAACGCTTTTTCAGATCCTTGCGCGAACGCCCGGTGTTCGCGTGGGAGCGCTATCGGCAGCGCGATGTGTTGGTGATCGATCACCCGTTGTGCCAGGCGGTGTTCAGTCGCCAGGGCGCACAGTTGCTGCATTTTCAGCCCAAAGGCCAGAAGCCCTGGTTGTGGTGCGCGGCCAAGTGGCCGCAAGTCGGTGCGATACGCGGCGGGGTACCGGTGTGCTGGCCTTGGTATGGTCGGCATCCCAGCGAAAATGCCTGGCCGTCCCATGGTTGGGCGCGGCTGATCGATTGGAAACTGCTCGACAGCCGCAGTGATGACGAGGGCGTACACCTGCATTGGCAGTTGCAACTGTGCGACTGGCAGGTGGACCTGCATGCCGATCTGGGTGAAAGGATGGAACTGCGCTTGAGCACCGAGCACCAGGACAGCCTGCCATGCCAGTTGAGCCAGGCCTTGCACGCCTATTGGCGTATTGGTGATGTCGGTGAGGTAGCGCTGTCTGGCCTGGAGGGCGCACAGGGCTACGACCAGTTGAACCGTGCGGTTTGCCAGCAGGAAGGCGAGTTGCGGGTCGAGGGCGGTTGCCAGCGGGTGTTCCAGCATGAGGGGGAATTGCAGCTCAAGGACCACGCCTGGCAGCGCGAACTGCGCATCGACACCGGCGACAGCGCCGACACCGTGGTCTGGCATCCCGGCGCGCGACCGTTGCTGGGGGTGAGTTGGGATGAGGTCAGTGAATTCGTCTGCGTCGAAGCGGCCAGTGGCGGCACCGACAGCCTGTGCCTGGCGCCGGGGGAGCGGGCGCACCTGAGTTTGCAGGCACGGATGGGGGCTTAACTCTGGATCGTTCCCACGCGGAGTGGGAACGATCAGGCAGCGAGGCTTCTGGATCGGTTCAGTTGAACTCATCCCCCACCGGATACCGGCTGGCATTCAGACTTTCCTTGATCTTGCGCAGATGCGGCTGGAAGTCCACGCCCCGACGCAGGGTCATGCCGGTGGCGAGCACGTCCAGTACGGTGAGCTGGATGATCCGTGAGGTCATCGGCATATAGATATCAGTGTCTTCGGGCAGGGGGATGTTCAGGCTCAAGGTGCTGGCCTTGGCCAGTGGCGAGCCTTCGGCGGTCAGGCCCAGCACCGACGCGCCGTTTTCCCGGGCGATGCGCGCCACTTCCACCAGCTCACGGGTACGACCGGTGTAGGAAATGATCACGAACAGTTCACCTGTATGGGCCACGGACGCGATCATGCGCTGCATCAGTACGTCGGCGTGCGCGGTCACTGCCAGGTTGAAGCGGAAAAACTTGTGCTGGGCATCCAACGCTACCGGGGCGGAGGCGCCGAGACCGAAGAAGTGGATCTGCCGGGCCTGGATCAGCAGGTCCACGGCGCGACTGATCAAATTGGGATCAAGGGCCTGGCAGGCGCTGTCCAATGAGGCAATGGCACTGCCAAAGATTTTCCGGGTATAGGCTTCCGGGTTGTCGTCGGCTTCCACCGCACGGCTCACATAAGCAGCGCCACTGGCCAGGCTTTGGGCCAGTTGCAGCTTGAGTTCCGGGTAACCGCTGACGCCGAACGAGCGGCAGAAACGGTTGACGGTCGGTTCACTGACCGAGGCCGCCTGGGCGAGGGCGGCGATGCTGAAGCGGGTCGCCTGCTGCGGGTTGAGCAGGATGATCTCGGCCACCTTGCGTTCGGCCTTGTTCAGGTCTTCAAGGCGACTCTGGATCTGTTCCAGTAAATTTCGCACGCGGTCCATACAAGATTCCTAGGAAGACGGGTCTTTGATACGACCCTTTGCGGTGGCCTATCCTACTGATGGCTCCGACGGACCACCACTCGGAATCGGTGTTTTCGAAAAATGTTGTGGTTATTACTACATTTTTCCTTGAGTGATACCTTGAAAAAAGGTATTTGTAGTTTAACTTGATAAAAGAACAAACATCATGCCTTCGATTACGGTTGAACCGTGCACCTTTGCCTTGTTCGGCGCGTTGGGCGATCTGGCCTTGCGCAAGCTCTTTCCTGCCCTGTATCAGCTCGATGGCGCCCAATTGTTGCACGAGGACACGCGAATCATGGCGCTGGCCCGTGAACCCGGCGGCGAGCAGCAGCACCTGGCGTTCATCGCCGCCGAACTGCGTCGCTACGTCGGTGAAAAAGACCTGGACGAAGCCGTACTCGAGCGCTTCCTGGCACGATTGACCTACCTGCACGTGGATTTCCTCAAGGCCGACGATTACGTCGCCTTGGCCGAAGCAGCCGGTTCGACCCAACAGGTCATTGCCTATTTCGCCACCCCAGCGGCGGTGTATGGGGCGATCTGCGAGAACCTGGCGAAGGTTGGCTTGAGCGAAAACACCCGTGTCGTGCTGGAGAAGCCCATCGGCTCGGACCTGGAGTCTTCGCGCAAGGTCAACGACGCCGTGGCGCAGTTCTTCCCGGAAAACCGTACCTATCGCATCGACCATTACCTGGGCAAAGAGACGGTCCAGAACCTGATCGCGCTGCGGTTTGCCAACAGCCTGTTCGAAACCCAGTGGAACCAGAATTACATTTCCCACGTGGAAATCACCGTGGCCGAGAAGGTCGGTATCGAAGGCCGCTGGGGCTATTTCGACAAGGCTGGCCAACTGCGGGACATGATCCAGAACCACCTGTTGCAGTTGCTGTGCCTGATCGCCATGGACCCACCGGCCGACTTGTCTGCCGACAGCATCCGTGACGAGAAGGTCAAGGTGCTCAAGGCACTGGCGCCCATCAGCCCGGAAGGCCTGACCACCCAGGTGGTGCGCGGCCAGTACATCGCCGGCCACAGCGAGGGCAAGTCGGTGCCTGGCTACCTCGAAGAACCCAACTCCAACACCCAGAGCGACACCGAGACGTTCGTCGCCCTGCGCGCCGACATCCGCAACTGGCGCTGGGCCGGGGTGCCATTTTACCTGCGTACCGGCAAGCGCATGCCGCAAAAGCTGTCGCAGATCGTCATTCACTTCAAGGAACCGTCCCACTACATCTTCGCGCCCGAGCAGCGCTTGCAGATCAGCAACAAGCTGATCATCCGCCTGCAACCGGACGAAGGGATTTCCTTGCGCGTGATGACCAAGGAGCAAGGCCTGGACAAGGGCATGCAATTGCGCAGCGGTCCGCTGCAACTCAACTTCTCCGATACCTATCGCAGCGCGCGGATACCCGATGCCTACGAGCGGTTGTTGCTGGAAGTCATGAACGGCAATCAGAACCTGTTTGTCCGTAAAGATGAAATTGAAGCCGCGTGGACGTGGTGTGACCAGTTGATCGCCGGATGGAAGAAATCCGGCGATGCGCCCAAGCCGTATGCGGCTGGGTCCTGGGGGCCGATGAGCTCCATTGCACTGATCACGCGGGATGGGAGGTCATGGTATGGCGATATCTGAAGTGAAACTGCCGCAGGGCGTTAGCGCCCATGAGTTCAAGAACCCGGTGGTGCTGGCCGAAGGGCTGGCGCTGAACGTGGCCGAGCAATTGCGCAATGCAATCGACGCACGCGGTGCGGCGACCCTGGTGGTCTCCGGTGGCCGCAGCCCGGTGGCGTTTTTCCAGCACCTGGCCAAGCAGGCGCTGGACTGGTCCAAAGTGGTGGTCAGCCTGGCCGATGAGCGCTGGGTTCCGGTTGAACACGCCGACAGCAACGCCGGCCTGCTCAAGCGTTACCTGCTGCAAGGCGCGGCGGCCAAGGCCCAGTTCCTGAGCCTCTACAGCGCCAGCAGCAACCTGGAAGCGGCTGCCGAACAGGCGGATCGCTTGCTGGCCGAGCTGCCGCCCATCGACGTGCTGGTCTTGGGCATGGGCGATGACGGACACACCGCCTCGCTGTTCCCTGGCAGCCCGAACCTGGCCCAGGCACTGGATGCCAATGGCACACGTCGCTGCTGGCCGATGCTGGCGCCGACCGTGCCGCACCAGCGCTTGACCATGAGCCGCGCCTTGCTGGCTTCGGCGCAACACAAAGTGTTGTCGATTTCCGGTCAGTCGAAATTGACCACCTTGAACGC
Source organism: Pseudomonas sp. NFACC05-1 (assembly GCF_900100135.1). NCBI lineage: Bacteria > Pseudomonadati > Pseudomonadota > Gammaproteobacteria > Pseudomonadales > Pseudomonadaceae > Pseudomonas > Pseudomonas sp. NFACC05-1. The sequence goes on from NZ_FMTR01000009.1 coordinate 161,179, forward strand.
TGCGGTGGCAGGTGACGATGTCGCCAAAATGCCGATCCGCGCGTTCTTGCAACCTACGTTAGAGATTTACTGGTGCCCATGAACCAAGGATCAGCCGCTATGACAAACCCATCCCCGACCGTTTCCATGGCGGACAAAGTTGCCCTGATCGACAGCCTCTGCGCCAAGGCGCGGATCCTGCCGGTGATCACCATCGCCCGTGAACAGGACATCCTGCCACTGGCCGATGCCCTGGCTGCCGGTGGCCTGACGGCGCTGGAAGTGACACTGCGTTCCCAATACGGCCTCAAGGCCATCCAGGTGCTGCGTGAGCAGCGTCCGGAACTGGTGACCGGTGCCGGCACGGTGCTTGACCGTCACATGCTGGACGCCGCCGAGGCCGCCGGTTCGCAGTTCATCGTCACTCCGGGCATCACCCGTGATCTGCTCGAGGCCAGCGTCTACAGCCCTATCCCGCTGCTGCCCGGCATCAGCAACGCCTCGGGCATCATGGAAGGCTACAGCCTGGGCTATCGTCGCTTCAAACTGTTCCCGGCCGAAGTCAGCGGCGGCGTCGCGGCCATCAAGGCCTTGGGTGGCCCGTTTGGCGAAGTGAAATTCTGCCCGACCGGCGGCGTGAGCCCGGCCAACATCAAGAGCTACATGGCGTTGAAAAACGTGATGTGCGTGGGCGGAAGCTGGATGCTTGATCCTGAATGGATCAAGAACGGCGACTGGGCCCGCATTCAGGAATGCACTGCCGAGGCCTTGGCACTGCTGGACTGATTGTTTTACCGAACCTCGTTGGGTGTTCTACGGTTTTACGGTGCGCTTGGTCGGCGCGCCGTTTTTTTTTGCCCGGTTTTTTATGGCAGCACAAAATTCCGGTGGCGAGGGAGCTTGCTCCCGCTGGGGTGCGCAGCAGCCCTGGAGTCCGGCGACGCGGTGGATCAGGTTGATTGAGTGAGCTTGAGAGGGGGCTGCTGCGCAGCCCAGCGGGAGCAAGCTCCCTCGCCACAAAAGCTCAAAAGCTCAACTATGTTCGGCTCAGATGGATCAGTGCCTGGGTCAACCGCTCGATATCACTCGCCAAGGTCATCAATCCTGGGGTAATGCGGATGCACGGTCCGACGCTGGTATTGCGTACCACGGTGAAGATCCCATGGTCGTTGAGCAATCGATCGGCCATCGCCCGTTGATCGGCCTGGGCGGTGAAGCGCATCGCGGTGATCCCGCAATAGAGACGCCGGTCATCCGGAGTCATGACTTCGATGCCCGGCACATCGCGCACGGCGCTCACCCACAGGTCACGCAGATAACAGAGGCGCGCGCCTTTGGCCGAAGCGCCACCCAGGGCCTGGTGTTCTTCGAAGACCAGCGGCAGGGTGAGCAAGGCAGGGATGTTGGGTGTGCTGTGGGGCGTGCGCGAGCGGACGTCGGTGGCGGGGTAGCTGTCTTCGTCCATGTCCGGGTCGATGTCGGCCAAGCGCTGCGGGGCGATGTACAGAAACCCCTGGGAGAGGGGCCCGCCGATCCACTTCTGCAGGTTGAAACCGGCGAATTCGATCCCGAGCTTCTTCAGGTCGAAATCGATCTGGCCCAGGGCATGGGCACCGTCGAGGATGATATCGACGGCGAACTCGCGGGCACTCTCGGCAATGGCCTGGACCGGCATCACCAGTCCGGTGAGGTGGTTGACGTAAGTCAGCGCCATCAACTTGATGCGAGGGTAGCGAATGAACGCTTCGCGATAAGTGCCCACCAGGCTTTCGAAACTGGCAGGGTGCTGGTGGACGATCTCGATTACCTCCACACCACGCTGGCGGGCCAGCCAGCGCACTGCGCTCTTGACCGAGGCATATTCCAGGTCACAGATCAGCACTTGATCGCCTGGCTTGAGGCCGTTGTAGTTGCGAATCAGCGTCTGCAAGGCATCCACCGCGCTACCGGCCAATGCCACGCTCTGGGGGGATGCGTGGATCAGCCGGGCCACCTGTCGACGAATGGCTTCGCCGTGTTCACGGTCGAAATGCTGGCGCACGTACACCGAGTTGCCCCGGTTGATGAACTCGATGTTGCGCTGGTACTCCTCCACCACGGTGCGGGACATACGCCCGAAGTAACCGTTTTCCAGGTTGAGCGGCCCGGCGGGATCGATGTCGTAGCGGCCGACAAACGTCTGCCAAAAGGCTTCATCATGGGCGCGTAGCGTGTTTTCGGGCATGACAGGGGCTCAACTGGTCAGGGGCGAGGCTTGGGTTTGCCGTGTTTGGCACGCAAGGGATCGAGCAGGTCCGACAGCCCGTTGTGATCGATTTCCTGCATCAGTGCCAGCAACCCCCCCAGTTCACCGTGAGGAAAACCCTCGCGGGCGAACCAGTTCAGGTATTGACCGGGCAGGTCAGCCAGGATTCGACCCTTGTATTTGCCGAACGGCATTTGACGCGTGATGAGCAATTCGAGCTTTTCCGGGTTCATGGCAATCGTCTGATTCAAATCTGCCTCGAAAATACAGGCATTCTGCATGCAGGCCAAATGACAGATCATGCAAATAACGCGGATACAGTTTTCTTGTTTTTTGTCAACTGACTGATTTTAAAGGAAATTAACGAGATTCTTTGACTGGCATGGCCGATGCAACATCCCTTGCAGGTTTTTTATTCACCAAGCAAAGGAACTGAAAAATGACTGACATCAACAAAGAATCCATCTCCGTCTTGAACGACCTGATCGAGACCAGCAAAGATGGCCAGGAAGGCTTCAAGACCTGCGCTGAAGACATCAAGCATCCAGAACTCAAGGATCTGTTCGTCAAGCGTGCCGCCGATTGCGCGACTGCGGCAGCCGAGCTGCAAGCGGCCGTACGTTCCTTGGGCGGCGATCCGGAAACCTCCACCAGCGTTGCCGGTGACCTGCACCGTCGCTGGGTCGACGTGAAATCCATGTTCACCGGCAAGGATGAAGAAGCCGTGCTCAACGAAGCCGAGCGTGGTGAAGACCATGCGCTCAAGGCTTACAAGGAGGCGCTGGAAAAAATCACCAAGCACAACCTGGTCGGTATTCGTGACCTGGTCGAGCGTCAGTACCATGGCGTTCAACGCAACCATGACCAGGTCAAGGCCCTGCGTAACCAGGCGCGCGCCAGCTAAACACGGGCCCTGACCTGAAAAAACGCCAGCTTGCCTGGCGTTTTTTCATGGGAGGCTATTCAGATCGAAAGTGAACACCGTTGTGGCGAGGGGATTTATCCCCGTTGGGGCTGCGAAGCAGCCCCAAACCAGCCCCACTCAATACACCTGATATACCGAGGTGTCGGTTTTAGGGGCTGCTGCGCAGCCCAGCGGGGATAAATCCCCTCGCCACAAAAGCGTTCTCTTCAGCCCTGTCGATGCTGCAATGATTCCCTTCAACTGAGTATCTGGCCTGAAAGAGTGTGTTGTTGAATTCGCCAGAAATCACCTCTGGACTCGCATAGTTAGCTAGCTAATAATTGGCGCCTGCCAACCACCCCATATTGCATCTATCGTTATTGCGTCCCCCAGAAGAGCCTCTTACGTGCCCATTACCTTCCAGGCCTTGTTTGCCCCCGACCGTCTCGCTTTGCAGTTCGCCATCAAGACGGTGCTTGGCGCTGGGCTGGCGTTGTGGCTGGCGCTGCGCTGGGGGCTGGAGCAGCCGTCATGGGCGCTGATGACCGCGATCATCGTCGCCCAGCCACTGTCCGGGATGGTGGTGCAGAAGGGGTTGGCACGATTGGTCGGCACGCTGGTAGGCACCGTCATGTCGGTGGTGTTCATGGGCCTGTTTGCCCAGGCGCCCTGGTTGTTCCTGCTGGCCTTGGCGCTCTGGCTGGGGTTGTGCACAGCCTGTTCGACGTTGCTGCGCAGCGCCTGGTCGTATTCGTTCGTGCTGGCCGGTTACACGGTGGCGATCATTGCCTTGCCGGCCATTTCCCATCCGCTGGGTGTGTTCGACCAGGCGGTGGCGCGTTGCACCGAGATCAGCCTGGGCATTGTCTGCGCCACGGCGGCCAGTGCCTTGCTCTGGCCGTTGCGGGTCGAGCGGCAACTGGCCGGTCAGGCCCTTGCTGCCTGGCAGAGCGGCATGCAGGCCGCCCGTGCGACCCTGGCTGGTGATGTCCAGGCGCGAAAAGGGTTGCTGGAAATTCTGGGCAGGATCGTCGCGGTGGATGCCCAGCGCGAACATGCCTGGTTCGAAGGCAGCCGTGGCCGACAGCGAGCCCGGGCCATCAGCGGCTTGAGCCAGAAATTGCTGATGCTGCTGCGCCTTTCGCGCTCGGTGCGGCGGCAGTGGAAACAGCTCGATCCCGAGGAGGCCGAGGCTCTCCAGCCATGGATGAACGAGGTACAGCAGGCCCTCGACGCCGACAGTGCGACCCTGCAAGCCTTGCGCCCCCGGGTATGGAATGCGTCTCACGATTCGCAGATCAGCTCGGCGCAAAGCTACTGCCTGGCGCGGTTCGCCTTGTTGCTCGATACCGCCCTGGCCGCCTGCGCAGCCCTGACGGCGGTGCAGGAGGGCCGGGAGGCGGCGGATCCACCGCGAACCCTGGCGCCTCATCGTGATCTGTCCCTGGCCATGGTCTTTGGTGCTCGCAGCGCGCTGGCGTTCCTGGCGGTGGCCTGTTTCTGGCTGGCGACAGCCTGGCCCGCCGCTTCGGGCGCGTTGGTGCTGACGTGCGTGGTGTGCAGCCTGTTTGCCAGTCGCGAAAACGGCGCGCAGATCGGCATGAGTTTTCTACGGGGCATTCTGTTGGCCGTGCCGACGGCGTTCGTGATCGGTGAGCTCCTGCTCCCGCAATGGAGCAGTTTCGCGATGCTCTGCATGGCCATGGGCGTGCCGTTGTTTTTCGGCGCGCTGGGTATGGCCAAGCCGCAGATATTCGCCACGGCGACGTCGTTCTGCCTGCATTTCGTGGTGTTGATCTCACCGCTCAATGCCATGAAGTACGACGTCGCGGCGTTCTTCAACAACGCCCAGGCCATGATGATTGGCGTGGGCGCTGCGGTACTGGCCTTCAATCTGCTGATTTTGCGCAACCCGGCCTGGCACAGCCGCCGCCTGCTGGCCGCGACCCTCCACGATCTGGTGCGCCTGACCCATCGCAGCCTGCGTGGCGCCGAGAGCTGGTTCGGCGGGCGCATGGCCGACCGGCTGCTGCAACTGGCGCGGCATTACCCTGAATTGCCGGTGCAGGCGCGCAGCCGCTGGGATGATGGTTTGCTTGGCCTGGACATTGGCGATGAACTGTTGCATTTGCGCCTGAGCCTGGCCGTCGCCCAAGTGCCTGATACCCGGGCTCAGCGTCGTTATTTCGAAGCGCTGGAACAGGTGCTCGAACACGGCCCGACCGGTGACCAGGCCGATGCGCTGGCCCCAGCGAGCGCCGAGTTCCTGAAAGTCTTGTCGACCCAGCCGCCCGGTGATGCATTGAAGCTGGCCCAGGGCGCGGTGGTGCAATTGCAAAACAGCTGGCGCGCCTGGTGCCACCAGCACGAACCTGAACGACGGGAGCACAGCCATGGGCTTGCGTGAGTGGTCGATTGGCGGGGTGTTGCTTAGCCCGTTCCTGATTTATGTGGTGCTGGCGTTGCTGGTGACCGGTGCGTTGCGCCTGTTGCTCAGCCTGGTGCCGGCCGGGCGCTGGATCTGGCATGAAGCCTTGTTCGACTGCGCCCTGTATGTCTGTGTCCTGACCGTTATTACCGTGGTCCTCGGGCCGCTATAGGAGTTGAACATGCGTACATCCGTACGTGTCGCCGTCACGCTGTGCATGGTGGCCGTGGCGATCTTCGCCGGGTTTCACTTGTGGCAGTACTACATGCTCACACCCTGGACCCGCGATGCGCGGATCCGCGCCGACGTAGTGGTGATTGCACCCGACGTGTCGGGTTGGGTGCGCGAGCTCAAGGCGGTGGATAACCAGCAGGTCAAGGCCGGCGATGTGTTGCTGAATATCGACCGTGAGCGTTTCGAGGCGGCCCTGGAGAAGGCTCGGGCGGTGGTGCAGACGCGTCAGCAGCAACTGAGCTTGCGCGAGCACGAAGCCAGCCGCCGCGCCGCCCTTGGGCCTCAGGCCATCAGCGCCGAGCTGCGGGAAAACGCCCAGATCAACGCCGGCATCGCCCGAGGCGAACTGCGCGAAGCCCAGGCCGAGGCCAAGGTCGCCGAACTGAACCTGGCGCGCAGCCAGGTCCTGGCCCCACGCAACGGCCACATCACCAACCTGCGCCTGGCCGAAGGCAACTACGTGAATGCCGGGCAGCCGGTGATGGCGCTGATCGACGACTCGACGTTCTATGTGCAGGCCTATTTCGAAGAAACCAAGCTGCCGAGGATCCGCGTAGGCGATCCGGTCAAGATCTGGCTGATGAGCGCCGGCCATGCGCTGGAGGGCCATGTCGAAAGCATCAGCCGTGGCATTACCGACCGCAACACCAATCCCGATGCGCAGTTGCTGGCGGAGGTTGAGCCGACCTTCAACTGGGTGCGCCTGGCCCAGCGGATACCGGTGCGGATCAAGTTGGACAAGGTGCCGGAGGGTGTGAACCTGAGCGCCGGGATGACGGCGAGCGTGCAGGTGCGTGAAGACCATCAGTAATTGCCGCGCCGCGTTCCCTGTGGCGAGGGAGCTTGCTCCCGCTGGGGGCGAAGCCCCCCAAAAAAGCCACCGCATTTGAACTGCTCAAACGCGGTCGCTTTTTTTACGACGGCTTCGCCGCCGAGCGGGAGCAAGCTCCCTCGCCACAAGTGAGTTTGAATCAACCGACGGTGATCGCCGGCAACGTCGGCAAGGTCACGGTCTGCTGCTTGCGCGGTGCGAGGATTTCGGCCTCGCCGTCCACCACCAGCTCGTCGCGCTGGTTGAACACACGTGTGGCGATGCGCACACGGAATTTCGGCAGTTTTTCCAGGATCTCCAGGCGCACGGTCAGGGTGTCGCCGATTTTCACCGGTTTCTGGAAGCTCATCTGCTGGCCGATATAGATCGTGCCCGGCCCAGGCAACTCGCAGGCTACCGCCGCGCTGATCAGCGCACCGCTGAACATGCCATGGGCGATGCGCTCCTTGAACATGCTCGCGGCGGCGAACTCGGCGTCCAGGTGCACCGGGTTGTGATCGCCCGACATCGCGGCGAACAGCTGGATGTCACGCTCTTCGACAGTCTTGCTGTAGCTGGCGGTCTGGCCGATTTCGAGGGCTTCGTAAGGGGTGTTGGTAACCTGGGTCATTTGTTTCAAATCCTGTGAAGGAGTAAAGGATAAATGCTGCAAGCCTACTCGCTGCGTGGCGGCCGCTTGTGGCTCAGGGCCTGGGCAATCCAGGCCAGCACGTCGGCGGTCACTTCATCGCGGTTGGTTTCATTGAACAGTTCGTGTCGGGCCTGCGGATAAATCGTCAATTGCAGGTGCCGGATGCCGGCGTCACGCAAGGCGTCGGCCAGATCCTTCAGACGCTTGCCTTCGCTCACCGGATCACATTCGCCACCGATCACCAGCAGGGGCAGGCCCGGATCGATCTGGGCGAGATTGGACGCTTTGCTGATTTGCTGCAACCCGCCGAGCAGGTCGACCCACAGTTGATTGGTGCAGCGAAAGCCACACAGCGGGTCGTGGACGTACTTGTCGACTTCGACCGGGTCGCGGCTGAGCCAGTCGAAGGGGGTGCGCGTGGGTTTGAATTTCTTGTTGAAGCTGCCGAACGACAGCCACTCGATCAACGCGCTGCGCCCCGTGGCACCCTGGCGCCAGCGTTCGAAGCGGGCGATCAGGCGAGCGCTGCGGTAGAGCGTCACCGGCTGAAAGTTCGAGCCGCTGAGAATCGCCCCGTGCAGGCTGGCGCTGTGATGCAATAGGTAACCCTGGGCGATGTAGCTGCCCATGCTGTGACCCAGCAGCAGGATGGGGGTATCGGGATATTGCTGGACGATATGGTGGTTGAGGCTGGCCAGGTCGCCCACGACCTTGGTCCAGCCGTCCTCGTCGGCAAAATGGCCGAGAATCGCTTCCTCGCCGCTCTTGCCATGGCCGCGCAGGTCCACAGCGCAGACACCATAGCCTTCGTCGCACAGTGCCTGGGCCAGGCGGGCGTAGCGGCCGCTGTGTTCGGCCATGCCGTGAGCCAGCATGATCACCGCCAAAGGGGCGGTTTCGGGCAGCCACTGGTTGACGAACAGGCGGCTGTGGTCGGTCGCGGTCAGCCAGAACGTTTGGTGGATCATGGCGATTCCTTTGCACAAAGTCAGACGCAGCGTCGCTGCATTGTATAGCGCATCCGCTGCGTCTCGCCTGATCAGGCTATGCCATGGCAAGAAGATTCACACAATCTATGACGCAGGTTGCCATATTTGCCTGATTGGCCATAGCTGCTAGTGTCCCAGGAGCTCCGCCTCTGCAAGCGATACAGAGGCGGCCCGGACATGCTCAGGTAAAGAGGACAAAAACAATGCAGCCTGATTTCTGGAATGACAAACGCCCGGCCGGGGTGCCCCTGGATGTTGACCTTGGGGCCTACAAGTCGGTGATCGAGGTGTTCGAACGTTCCTGCAAGAAATTTGCCGACCGTCCGGCGTTCAGCAACATGGGGGTGACCCTCACCTATGCCGAGCTGGAGCGCTACAGCGCGGCTTTCGCCGGCTACCTGCAAGCCCATACCGACCTGGCGCCAGGTGATCGAATCGCGGTGCAGATGCCCAACATCCTGCAATACCCGATCGCCGTGTTCGGTGCCTTGCGCGCCGGGCTGATCGTGGTCAACACCAACCCTTTGTACACCGCGCGGGAAATGCGTCATCAGTTCAAGGACTCCGGTGCCCGGGCGCTGGTGTACCTGAACATGTTCGGGCAGAAAGTCCAGGAGGTGTTGCCCGATACGGACCTGCAGTACCTGATCGAAGCGAAGATGGGCGACCTGATGCCCACCGCCAAGGGCTGGCTGGTCAACACGATGGTGAGCAAGGTCAAGAAAATGGTCCCGGCCTATTCGCTGCCCCAGGCCATTTCCTTCAAGAGCGCCTTGCGCCTGGGACGCGGCCAGGGCATCAAGCCGCTGAAAGTCAGCCTCGACGATATTGCGGTGTTGCAATACACCGGCGGCACCACCGGGTTGGCGAAGGGCGCGATGCTGACCCACGGCAACCTGGTGGCCAACATGCAACAGGCCCGGGCCTGCCTGGGGCAGCTCGGCGATGACGGCCATCCGCTGTTGCGCGAGGGCCAGGAGGTCATGATCGCACCGCTGCCGCTTTACCATATCTATGCGTTCACGGCGAACTGCATGTGCATGATGGTGACCGGCAACCACAACGTGCTGATCACCAATCCGCGGGACATCGGTGGTTTCATCAAGGAACTGAAGAACTGGCGTTTCTCGCTGCTGCTGGGGCTCAACACGTTGTTCGTGGCCTTGATGGACCATCCGGATTTCAAGACCCTGGATTTTTCCAACCTCAAGGTCACCAACTCAGGTGGCACGGCGCTGATCAAGGCCACCGCCGAGCGTTGGGAGCAGATCACCGGGTGCGGTATCACCGAAGGTTATGGCCTGACCGAAACCTCACCGGTGGCCAGTGCCAATCCTTACGGCGGCAAGTCCCGGCTGGGCACGGTGGGGATGCCGGTGCCGGGCACGCTGATGAAAGTGATCAACGACGATGGCGTCGAGCAGCCCCTGGGCGAGCGCGGCGAGCTGTGCATCAAGGGCCCGCAGATCATGAAAGGCTACTGGAACAAGCCTGAGGCCACGGCCGAAGTGCTGGACCACGAGGGCTGGTTCAGGTCCGGCGATATTGCGGTGATCGACCCGGACGGTTTCGTGCGCATCGTCGACCGCAAGAAGGACATGATCATTGTCTCGGGCTTCAATGTGTACCCCAACGAGATCGAAGACGTGGTGATGGCCCATCCCAAGGTGGCCAACTGTGCGGTGATCGGCGTGCCGGACGAACGCTCGGGGGAGGCGGTGAAGCTGTTCGTGGTGGCGCGCGAAACCGGCGTCAGCCTTGAAGAACTCAAGGCCTACTGCAAGGAGAACTTCACCGGCTACAAGATACCCAAGCACATCGTGTTGCGGGACTCATTGCCGATGACCCCGGTGGGCAAGATCCTGCGGCGGGAGCTGCGGGATATCGCCTGAGGCCAGAGAGGTCCAGTAGAACCCCCTGTGGGAGCGAGCTTGCTCGCTCCCACAGTTTTTTGGGTATCCAGGGCGATTAAGATGAGGTTTGGTATTTTTACTCTAAAAATGACTATGAGGTATTCATGAGTCATGTTTGTGACTGTGGGGGCTGCTTTTGGCTCTAGTCGGCCCCCGGCAAAGCTGCTACTCTCGGCGCGCTTTTGTGACTTCTCGGCCTTGATTCAAGCCAGATTCACCAATAAACACACACCAATAATAATCGCATCAAATGCGGTGAGAATTCGCGTTGCTGAGGAGTGGGCTTCCATGATTGAAGACTTTTGGAAGGATAAGTACCCAGCTGGGATTGCTGCCGACATCAATCCAGACGAGTATCCGAATATTCAGGCGGTGTTGAAGCAGTCCTGCCAACGCTTTGCCAACAAGCCGGCATTCAGCAACCTCGGCAAGACAATCACCTACGGTGAACTCTACGAGTTGTCCGGTGCCTTTGCCGCGTACCTGCAACAGCATACCGATTTACAGCCCGGCGATCGAATCGCCGTGCAGTTGCCCAACGTTCTCCAGTACCCGGTGGCCGTGTTTGGTGCGATCCGCGCCGGGCTGATCGTGGTCAACACCAACCCGCTGTACACCGCGCGGGAAATGGAACACCAGTTCAATGACTCCGGGGCCAAGGCGCTGGTGTGTTTGGCGAACATGGCGCACCTGGCCGAGGCCGTGGTGCCCAAGACGAGCGTCAAGCACGTCATCGTCACCGAAGTCGCCGACCTGCTGCCGCCGCTCAAGCGCCTGTTGATCAACAGCGTGATCAAGTACGTCAAGAAGATGGTCCCGGCCTATCACTTGCCCAAGGCCGTCAAGTTCAACGACGTGCTGAGCAAAGGCCACGGCCAGCCGGTGAACGAAGCCAACCCCACCAGCGACGATGTAGCAGTGCTGCAATACACCGGCGGCACCACTGGCGTGGCCAAGGGCGCGATGCTCACCCACCGCAACCTGGTGGCGAACATGTTGCAGTGCAAGGCGCTGATGGGCTCCAACCTCAATGAAGGTTGCGAGATCCTGATCACGCCGCTGCCGCTGTACCACATCTATGCTTTCACCTTTCATTGCATGGCAATGATGCTGATCGGCAACCACAACATCCTGATCAGCAACCCGCGTGACCTGCCGGCGATGGTCAAGGAGCTGTCGAAGTGGAAGTTCAGCGGTTTCGTCGGGCTCAATACGCTGTTCGTGGCCCTGTGCAACAACGAAGCCTTCCGCAAGCTGGATTTCTCGGCCCTGAAAGTCACCCTGTCTGGCGGCATGGCCCTGCAACTGGCAGCTGCCGAGCGCTGGAAAGCGGTGACCGGCTGCCCGATCTGCGAAGGTTATGGCATGACCGAAACCAGCCCGGTGGCCACCGTCAACCCGATCCAGAACATCCAGATCGGTACCATCGGCATCCCGGTGCCGTCGACGCTGTGCAAGGTGATCAATGACGCGGGCGTCGAACAGCCGTTGGGCGAAATCGGTGAACTGTGTGTGAAAGGGCCGCAGGTCATGAAGGGCTACTGGCAGCGCCAGGACGCCACCGACGAGATCCTCGACAGCGAAGGCTGGCTCAAGACCGGCGACATCGCGGTGATCCAGCCGGACGGCTACATGCGTATCGTCGATCGCAAGAAAGACATGATCCTGATCTCCGGTTTCAACGTGTACCCCAACGAACTGGAAGACGTGCTGGCAACCCTGCCGGGCGTGCTGCAGTGCGCGGCCATCGGCATACCGGACGAGAAGTCCGGCGAGGCGATCAAGATCTTCATCGTCGCACGACCGGGTGTCACGTTGACCAAGGAGCAGGTGATGGAACACATGCGTGCCAACGTCACCGGCTACAAGGTGCCCAAGGCCGTGGAGTTCCGTGATGCCTTGCCGACCACCAACGTGGGCAAGATCCTGCGGCGCGAGTTGCGGGATGAAGAGCTCAGGAAGCTGGGGCTGAAAAAGTAAAAGCTTCTAGACGAAAGCCCCGCAGAAGCGGGGCTTTTTGTTGGGCGATGACCTGAAGCGAGACCGCCTTTGTGGCGAGGGAGCTTGCTCCCGCTGGACGCGCAGCGGCCCCTTGTGGAGTGTCAGTTGGATCGAAGGGGGCCGCTGCGCAGCCCAGCGGGAGCAAGCTCCCTCGCCACAGGTGAGCGGGTGCTTCTCGGGTCCGGTTACAACCGGAACTGCGCAAAATCCAGGTTAGTACCACCTGGTCGCATGTCCTGCAGGTAGGAATCCTTGTCGGCGCTCAGCTCCAGGCTCAGGGCCGCCTTGCGCTTGCCCTGGTTGCGCACTTCCAAGCCTTCCATTTTCTCGCGCAGGAACACGGTCGGCACCTTCAGGTGCAGCAGCTCATCGGTGGCCGGCGTGTGCAGCAGCAGGTGAATCCATTCGTATTGACCGATGGCCAGGCGCGCCACCGGGATATCGAACCAGAAGATGTTGCGGTTGCGGTTCAATTCGCTGAAGTGGCAGTTGTTGACGCCCAGTACGGCGCCGCCCAGTTCCTGGTTTCTGCGGGCGATGGCCTGCTTTTTATCGAGTTTCATAACGTTCCTACGGGGTTGGAGCTTCAGGCCGCAGCCTGAATACGTGGGGCATTCTCGGTGGTTGCCGGGCAAACATAAAGCCCCGCCTGTAGGAACAATGAAACTTGGCTTGGCAATCGCCGGTCAATTCAGCGTCGGGCATGAAAGACGAAATTGATCCAACGTCGCCAAACAGGCTACTTTGTTGTGATAACGGCCCCCTGAGTCGCCAAGCGACCCCCTTTTTTTGCGGCGAAAGGAGACGCACATGATGTTCCCGGCCTTGAAAGGCTTACCCTTGCATCGTGTGATGATGCGCACCGTGACCGAGTTTCTCGACGACGAGATGTCGACCTACGCCTCGGCATTGGCCTACCAGATGCTGTTTTCGCTGTTTCCTTTCATTCTCTTTTTAATCGCGTTGATCGGCTTCCTGCACCTGCCGGACTTCTTCTCCTGGCTGCGCCTGCAATCGGAACTGGTGCTGCCACCCCAGGCCCTGGAGCAGGTCAACCCGGTGATCGACCAGCTCCAGCAATCCAAGGGTGGATTGTTGTCGGTGGGTATCGTCATTGCGTTGTGGACCGCCTCGGCAGGCGTGCGACTGATGATGAGCGCGATGAACGCCGCCTACGATGTGGTGGAGGGCCGCCCGGCCTGGAAGCGTTTTCCGCTGTCGATCTTCTACACCGTCGGTATCGCCGGCATGCTGCTGGCCGCTGCGGCGTTGATGGTGCTCGGGCCACAGGTAATGGGCTGGATTGCGGCCCAGGTCGGCTTGGAGGAGTTCATCGTCACGCTCTGGACGATCGTGCGCTGGCCGGTGATCGTGATCTTGCTGATGGTGGCCGTGGCGCTGATCTATTACGTGATGCCCGACGTCAAGCAGGAGTTTCGCTTCATCACGCCGGGGTCGGTGCTGGCAGTGGTGGTATGGATCATTGCCTCCCTGGGCTTTGCGTTTTACGTCAAGACCTTTGCCAACTACAACGCCATGTATGGCAGCATCGGTGCGATCATCGTGTTGTTGCTGTATTTCTATATTTCTTCGGCAGTGCTGCTGCTCGGTGCGGAGATGAATGCGGTGATCGAGCACATGTCCACCGAGGGCAAGAACCCGGGGGAAAAGAGCGCCGGCGAGCACGAAAAACAGCATGTGTCGGGCCTGGGCCGCGACCATTCCATCCCTCATCCCCACCCTGACGAAGCCCGACCATGATCCGTGACATCCTGAAAATGGGCGACGAACGCCTGCTGCGCATCGCCCCGCCGGTGCCCACCGAAATGTTCGACAGCCCAGAATTGTGGCAACTGATCGACGACATGTTCCAGACCATGGAAAGCGTCGGCGGCGTCGGCCTGGCGGCGCCACAGATCGGCGTGGACTTGCAACTGGTGATCTTCGGCTTCGAGCACAGCGAGCGTTACCCCGACGCCGAGGCGGTGCCCCAGACCATCCTGATCAACCCGCTGATCACCCCACTGGGCCCGCAGATGGAAGAGGGGTTCGAAGGTTGCCTGTCAGTGCCGGGCCTGCGCGGGGCGGTCGAGCGCTACCGGGACATCCGCTACGAAGGCTTCGATCCCAAGGGCGAGCCGATCGTGCGTTACGCGTCGGGCTTTCATGCGCGGGTGGTGCAGCATGAATGCGATCACCTGATCGGGCGCTTGTACCCCTCGCGTATCAGTGATTTCAGCAAGTTCGGGTTTACCGAGGTGATGTTCCCGGACCTGGACCCCGCGGCCGACGATTGATACCCCACCGAACCCTGTGGGAGCTTGCTCGCGATTGCAGTGTGTCAGTGGGCATTGATGCAACAGACCTGACGCTATCGCGAGCAAGCTCGCTCCCACATTGGATCTATGTCAGGAAGGGCGCGAAGGCTCCCACCCCATCGCAATCATCGGCTTGCTACGCGCATATCGGCTCAGGCGCTCAGCCATCGCATAGGGCAGTTCAGGGTCGAAGCTGAACCCGCGCCGCTCATAAAAGCCGCGCAAATCCGGGTGGCAGAACAGCCACACCGGCCCTTCAACGTCTTTCACCGCTTCAGCGATCAACCGTGCCGCGATCCCTTGTACACGGTACGCCGGGTCGACGAACAACCCCGTCAACCAATGCCCGCCCGACACCGGTCGCAGGCACAGGGCGGCGACGATCTCATCCCGCCGCGCCACCCAAAGCTGCGCGTCACGCACCGCTTTCATCGAGGATTGGTGGGCGCGATAAAACTTGTTCATCAGCGGCCAAAGCGATTCTTCGAGCGCTGCGTAATGGATTTCGGACATGACAGGGTCGTGGGCGGTAAGGGGAGGGCGATTATAAAAGAACGCAGGGGCGGCGATAGGTGTATACCTGACTTCACATCCCGTATGAGTGGAGTACGTATCATGGCCAAAGGCATGGATTCAAAAAAAGCGGCAAAGAAAAAACCGGCGAAGACTGCCGATGAAAAGCGCGCCGACAAAAAAACCAAGAAGGTGAACCTGTTCGGTCATTGAGCCGACACTGCCTCGGTTGGCCTCAGGTTTGAGCTGGGGTGCTAACCCCAGCTCAAACGCTCCGCCATGTGCCGAGGCTCAAAGCGAGGCGAGAAACATGTCAGTGGCCGAGGCTTTGTCGTCGGTGCGGCGCTGCTGGGCCTTTTCCACTTGTGCCATCGCCGACTTGTCCTGCATGCGCTGGGCAATCTCCTGGCTGACCGCCATCTGCTTCTCGGGCGGCATCGCCTCGAACTCTTCCTCAGTAATGCCCATCTCTTCGAGAATGCTGTCGCGCAAGCGCTCTTCGGGCGTCTTGCTCATGTAGTCCTTGAATTCTGCCGTCGCAGAACCTCCAAGCGTCGTGGTTTCTTCGGACGCGGGTGAAACGGCGGTCTGCAATTGCACGCGGGTCTTGGCGAATGCCTCGTCGACGTTGTCGCTGATGGCGGTGCTCGCATTGACCTGTTGCGTGGCTCGTTTGGTGAAGGAGTCCTGGACTTGGGCAGCGCCCTGGCTGGCCTGGACCTGGACGTTATCGCGCAAGGCCTGCAACGCGGCACTTTGCAGGCCGCTGGCGGCTTCGGCGGTGGGATCTTCGCCCGGGCGTTTGAGCGGCAAGACCATCGCTTGCTGTTTTGCACTGACCAACATGATGAACACCTGTGGGTAATGGCTGAGCGATGGGCAGGAGCAATTCCCATGCCGCCCTCGCAAGGTCCGTATTCCAAGGGGTGTGGACGAGCGCGCGACGAGCGGGGCGGCCAACCCTTGCCGTCGGACGGCATGGATCGACCGCTTGAACGTGGCGCCTCAGGTGCTTTCGCGAACCTTGAGTTCGAAACCCAGGTCCACCACCGGCTGCGCGATGCGGTTGCCGGCCATCAGCGTCAGCATTTGCTCGGCAGCGCGGCGGCCGATGGCTTCCCGTGGGGTGCTGATGCTGCTCAGGCGCGGCACCATGTGGGCCGAGGCAGGCAGGTCGTTGAAACCGAGGATCGACACCTGCTCGGGAATCTTGATGCCGCAGCGCAATGCTTCGAGCAGGGCGCCGTGGGCCAGGTCGTCGTTGCCGAAGAAGATTGCGTCAACGTCCGGATGACTGGCCAGCAATTGCAGGAACAGCTCGCCGCCCAGGCCTACCGATGACGGACGCGGGGTCAGCAGTTCCAGGTCCGGGTCATAGCGGCCGGCTTTCTGCAGGGCGCGGCGAAAACCTTCGCCACGCAGCAGGGTGCGTTGATCCAGTTGCGCGCCGATGTAGGCCAGGCGCTTGCGGCCTTTGGAAATCAGGTGCTCAGCCGCTGTTTCGCCGGCCTTGAGCTGGGAAAAACCGACGCAGTTGAGCCCCGCGCCGGGGTCCAGTTCCATCATGTACACGCAGGGAATGTTGCTGGCCTCGATCATGCGTCGGGCACTTTCGGTGCGGTCGAAACCGGTCAGCAGCAAACCACGCGGCTGATAGGCCATGTAGTTGCGCAGCAGGTCTTCTTCTTCGTCCCGGGAGTAGTGATAGTTGCCGATCACCACTTCGAAACCCTTGGGGCGCAGCACCCGATGAATGGCTTCCAGGGTGTCGATGAACAACAGGTTGGACAACGACGGCACCAGCACCACCACCGAATGGCTCTGGGCCGAAGCCAGGGCGCGGGCGGCGGGGTTGACGACGTAGTTGAGCTCCGAGGCGGCCTGGCGGACTTTTTCCACCAGATCGACGGCTACGGTGCTGACGCCGCGAAGGGCACGGGAGGCGGTGATGGGGCTGACACCGGCCAGGCGTGCGACTTCGTTGAGCGTAGGGCGACCGGTGGTGCGAGTATTCTTATCGTTTTTAGGGGCGGTCATCAGGGCGGCTTGCCAAACAAAAATCAAGGCACTAAGGTAGCGCTGTCTCGACGCGGCTGCAATTGCGTAAGTGGGGTTTGCCTGATCCCCCGTGTGCCGGTGTCGTGAACGAACATGCTGCAACCACAAAAATGACAAGAAGGCGTCGGCAACTTCTGCTTTTGCTGCGGTGTCATAACTGGCAAAGGTAGCGCTGTCTGCGCGCTGAGGTGTTACATGAATAATCCCATCACCGCCCTGGTCATCATGGGCGTTGCCGGTTGCGGCAAAACTTGCGTCAGCCAGGCGCTATGCGAGTTGAGCGGCGCCACCGCCATTGAAGGCGACACTTTCCACCCTGCGGCCAACATCCAGAAGATGAGCGCCGGTATTCCCTTGAACGACGACGACCGTGCCGGCTGGCTCGACAGCCTGTGCGATGAGTTGCGCCGTGTCGATGCCATGGGCGAGCGCCCGGTGCTGACCTGCTCGGCCCTCAAGCACAGTTATCGCGAGCGTCTGCGCAGTGCCTTGCCAGGCCTCGGCTTCGTGTTCCTTGAATTGACCCCTGAAGTGGCCGCCGACCGGGTTTCCCATCGTCCCGGCCATTTCATGCCGTCGACGTTGATCGACAGCCAGTTTGCCACCCTGCAATCCCCTGTCGGCGAGCCCCTGACCCTGGCTCTGGATGCGTCCAGCCACAGCGTTGAAGAGTTGGCGCATCAGGCTTACGTCTGGTGGTTGGACCATGGTTTGAAGCTTGCTGGCTGAGTTTCAAAAAGTTTGCGTCAGAAAGATAGCGCTACCCCGACGGCTAACCAATAACTGCTTCAATAACAACAACAAATCAGGAGACACCTCCCATGTTTGGCATGTCCCACGAGACGTTCCTGCTGCTCGATGCAGTGGTCACGGTGATCGGACTCATCATCCTCATCACCAAGTTCAAATTCCACCCGTTCATCGCACTGACCATCGCCGCCGCGTTCCTCGGCCTGACGTCGGGCATGCCGACCGGCACCATCATCAAGGCGTTCCAGGACGGCTTCGGTGGCGTACTGGGCTTTGTCGGCATCATCCTGGCGCTGGGCACGATGCTCGGCAAAATGATGGCCGAGTCGGGCGGGGCCGACCAGATCGCCCAGACCCTGATCCGCGCCTTCGGCAAGGACAAGGTGCAGTGGGCCATGATGTTCGCCGCGTTCCTGGTGGGCATTCCGCTGTTCTTCGAAATCGGCTTCGTGCTGCTGATCCCGCTGGTGTTCATCGTTGCACGTCGCACCGGCGTGTCGATCATCAAGATCGGTATCCCGTTGCTGGCCGGTCTTTCCGCCGTCCACGGCCTGGTGCCGCCGCACCCGGGGCCGCTGCTGGCGATTGGCGTGTTTGGCGCCGACATTGGCAAGACCATTCTCTATGGCCTGATCGTAGCGCTGCCGACGGCCATTATTGCCGGGCCGATTTTCGGTACGTTCATTGCCAAGCACATCCCCGGCCATCCGAATCAGGAACTGGTGGACCAACTGGCGCGCGAGACGGACTCCACAGAACTGCCAAGCTTCAGCATCACCCTGATCACCGTGCTGTCGCCGGTATTCCTGATGCTGCTCAAGACCTTCGCTGACGTGGCGCTGCCCGATGGCAATCTCTTCCGCGCCTGGATGGACATGATCGGCCACCCGATCTCGGCGTTGCTGCTGGCGTTGCTGCTGTCGCTGTACACCTTCGGCTACAAGCAGGGCATCGGTTCCAGCCAGATGCTCAAATGGCTGGACGCCAGCCTGGCGCCGACCGCCGCGATTATCCTGATCATCGGTGCAGGCGGTGGCTTCAAGCAGATGCTGGTGACCAGTGGTGTGGGTGACGTGATCGGCCACATGGCGGTGAGTGCGCAGATCTCGCCGATCCTGCTGGCGTGGCTGGTGGCTGCGGTGATCCGCATTGCCACAGGCTCGGCGACAGTGGCGACCATTACCGGTGCCGGGATCGTGGTGCCGGTGGTGGGGATGATGCCGGGTGTGAACCGTGAGCTGCTGGTGCTGGCGACCGGTGCCGGTTCGTTGATCCTGTCCCACGTCAACGACGCGGGCTTCTGGTTGGTCAAGCAGTACTTCAACATGACCGTGGCCGAGACCTTCAAGACCTGGACCGCGATGGAAACCATCCTGTCGGTGGTGGGATTGATCTTTATCCTGTTGCTGTCGCTGGTGGTCTAAACGCAACACACCATGCGTGTGGCGAGGAGCTTGCTCCCGCTCGACTGCGAAGCAGTCGCAAACGGCTACCGCGATTCATTGGAATGCAGCGGTGGCCGCATTGGGGCCGCTTCGCGGCCCAGCGGGAGCAAGCTCCCTCGCCACAACGTGTTCTTGTCTCAGCCGTTGGTTTTGTGAACCAAGCCATCGGCCCTGAACATCCCACGGATCCCACGTACCGCCTGGCGAATCCGGTCCTGGTTTTCGATCAGCGCGAAGCGCACGTGATCATCCCCATATTCCCCGAACCCCACCCCCGGCGAGACGCAGACCTTGGCTTCGGCCAACAGCTTCTTGGCAAATTCCAGTGAGCCCAGGTGGGCATAGGCTTCGGGAATCTTGGCCCAGACGTACATCGACGCCTTGGGGTTTTCCACCATCCAGCCCAGTTCATGCAGCCCCTTGACCAGTACGTTGCGGCGCTGGCGGTACTGCTCGGCGATGTCGCGCACGCATTGCTGGTCGCCTTCAAGGGCGGCGATGGCGGCCACTTGCAGCGGCGTGAAGGTGCCGTAGTCGTGGTAGCTCTTGATCCGCGCCAGGGCGTTGACCAGTTCCGGGTTGCCCACCATGAAACCGATGCGCCAGCCAGCCATGTTGTAGCTCTTGGACAGCGTGAAGAACTCCACCGCGATGTCTTTCGCGCCGGGCACCTGCATGATCGACGGAGCTTTCCAGCCGTCGTAGACGATGTCGGCGTAGGCCAGGTCGTGGATCACCAGGACGTCGTACTGTTTGGCCAGGGCGATGACCCGTTCGAAGAAATCCAGCTCCACGCACTGGGCGGTGGGGTTGGAGGGGAAGCCGAGGATCATCATCTTCGGCTTGGGAATCGAGCCGCGGATGGCCCGCTCCAGTTCAGCGAAGAAATCCACCCCTGGCACCAGCGGCACCGAACGGACTTGGGCGCCGGCGATCACCGCGCCGTAGATGTGGATCGGATAGCTGGGGTTGGGCACCAGCACCGTGTCGCCCTGGTCCAGGGTGGCCAGCATCAGGTGGGCCAGGCCTTCCTTGGAGCCGATGGTGACAATGGCTTCGGTTTCCGGGTCGATGTCCACCTCATAGCGATCCTTGTACCAGCGCGAAATGGCGCGGCGCAGGCGCGGGATGCCTTTGGAGGTGGAATAGCCGTGGGTGTCTTCCCGCTGGGCGACGGTGACCAGTTTTTCCACGATGTGCGGGGGTGTGGCGCCGTCGGGGTTACCCATGCTCAAGTCGATGATGTCTTCGCCGCGCCGACGCGCAGCCATCTTCAGCTCGGCAGTGATATTGAATACGTAAGGGGGGAGTCGATCGATGCGCGCAAAGCGGCGCGGCGAACCTTGTTCGGCCATTGTTGCCTCGAGATACGTGAGCGCCCGGAACCGTCCGAGCGACGTTGGCCACTGCGGTGGCCTGCGGCGCAAGATAATCGGGCGGATGTCGGATTGTCCAGTAGCCGCGCGCAACTATTTTCGACGACACTGTCGACCTTGCCACGCAGCCATCAACGCCGGCTGCGGGCCGTTGAATTCGCTGTAGCCCAATCGAACGGAATGAATAATGGAATTTTCCAGCGGTTTCCTGCTGAGTCTCTCCCTGTGCCTGGACATAGGCGTGGCCAATATCGCAATGATCACCCTGGCGATGCAGCGCGGTTACTTCCAGGGTTTCGCCTTGGGCCTGGGCACCTGCGTGGGCGACCTGATCTACGCCGTCCTGGCCTTGGCGGGCATGACAGTCCTGCTGCAATACGAGGCGGTGCGTTGGGTGCTGTGGCTCGGTGGCTCGGTGCTGTTGCTGTATTTCGCGGCGAAGATGATCCATTCGGCGATTTATCACAGCGCCGTGCTCGCCGAGGCCGGGGAGGTGCAGGGCAGTTCCTCGCGCCAGGAGTTCTTTCGCGGGATTTTCCTGGCCATGTCGTCGCCCAGTGCCATCCTCTGGTTCGCTGCGGTGGGCGGTACACTTATCGCGCGTTCGGGTGGTGGCACCTTGCTCAGCTCGGCGCTGTTCCTCAGTGGTTTTCTCTGCGCCGGATTGTTGTGGTGCGCGGCCCTGTGCCTGGCGGCAACCCAGGGTGGCAAATTGTTGGGGGATAAACTGCTGCGTTACTCCTATTGGGCATCCGCCGCGATCTTCTGCTATTTCGCGGTGTACGTGATCGTTTCTGGCTACAACGAGTTTGTAGGAAAAGCTGTCGCCAACGCCTTGCCTGGAATCTGACAGGCGAAACGACCCTGGTAATCACGGTTTGGCTTCTATACTGCCAAACCCGACTTCACGTTTTGCTGGAGTGTTGCCGCATGGAAAAGCACAAACGCGATTACACAGCCCAACCACGCTTTGAACAGGGACGTTTTCAGCTTATCGCCGGCTTTGGTGCTCGGTTTACCCAGGACACTGCCCAGGACATCCCTTTGCTCTGGGAAAAGTTCCTGCCCTGGCTCGGCAAGGTGCCAGGGCAGCAAGATGAAGTGACCTACGGCGTGTGTTGCAACCCGGACGGGAAGGGTGGGTTCGAATACATCGCTGGCGTGGAAATCAGCCGGCTCGACGATCTGCCGGAACAATACCGCTGGGTCGAAATCCAGCCTGGGTATTACGCCGTCTTCGAACACAAGGGGCCGTTGAAACAACTACCGGACACGTTCCAATACATCTGGAACGAGTGGCTGCCACATTCCGGTCATACAGCGGCCGAGCTGCCGGAGTTCGAGCGCTACAGCGAGGATTTCAACCCCAGGACCGGCGAAGGCACCCTGGAGATCTGGATCCCGCTCAAGCCAAGCTGACCGTCGCCAGCTTCAGTACAGGCTGGCCTGCACCCGCGCAGGTGCTTCACGGTCATGAGTGTCTATGGGGCAAGGTCCATCAGAACGCCAACCCCATCCGCCGCTCGTAACCGATGCGGCCCTTGTAGGCCTCGCCACTATCGACCCAGCCCAGTCGGGAATACAGGCCGATGGCCGAGTCGTTATCGGCGTCAACCGACAGTTCCAGCCCGCGGATTTCCGGCCAGGCGGCTCGCGCCACGGCGGGTAGCGCCTGTAGGCAGGCCTTGCCATAACCTTTGCCCTGGGCCCGGTGATCGACTTGCAGGGCATGCAGGGTGGCGCTGTGTTCATTGGCCCAGGCGGGCAGTACCGGTGGGCGCTTGAGCAGCAGGAAGGCCACTGGCACCTCTTCAGCCAATAGCGCAAACCCTTTGACCCCGGGGCCTGGCTTGGACAGCAGCGTGTGCAGGGCGCCGTGGATATCGCCAGCGAACTTGATCTGTTCGGGGTGGATTTCGATGGCACCGACCTGTTCGCGTTGCAGCGGGGTCAGGTCTTCGTAGGGTACAAGCTGAGCGGTCACAAGAACGTCCGTTGTTTGCCAGCAGAATAGAACCTGGATTCTAGCGAATTTTTTCTTCGAATCATTTTTGTTGGGTTGTCGATTTGCTGTTTCTCCAAACGACAAAGGGTGTCTTCAACAAAAACCTGCGGAGAATCACCATGAATACCCAAGCCACGGAAACCGAAATCCAGGTCCTGATCGACACCTATCGCCAAGCGGTCATGGCCAAGGACGTTGAAAAGGTCATGGCACTCTATGACGAAGACATCGTCTCGTTCGATGCCATCCAGGCCTTGCAATTCAAGGGCAAGACCGCTTACCGGGCCCATTGGCAAGCCTGCATGGAAATGTGCCCCGGCCCGCACAAGTTCGACTTCCATCAGGTCAAGATTACCCCGGCAGAGAACATCGCCTTCGCCCACTGGCTGGCCTATTGTGGCGGCACCAACGACAAGGGCGAGGAACAGGCCTGCTGGATGCGTGTGACGGCCTGCTACCGGCGTGTAGCCGGGCAATGGCGGATCGTCCATGAACATTGGTCCGCGCCGTTCGACCCGATGGCCGGTACGACGTTGTTCGACCTACAACCCTGATCGTCGGTTTTTTTGCCGAGCCACATTCTACCGTCCATAGTTGATCAGTCCGATCGTGGAGCCTTCCATGAAGTACCTATGCCTGGTGTATAGCAACGAACACACGCTGCACAACTCGCCCGACAGCCCGGAGGACGCCGAGTGCATGGCCTATGCCGAATCGATCCAGGGCAGTGGGCGGATGCTGGCCGCCGAGGCCCTGGAGTCGGTGCAGACAGCCACCACGGTGCGCATGCGCGGCGGCAAGCTGTCGATCATCGACGGCCCGTTCGCCGAAACCAAGGAGCAACTGGCCGGCTTCTACCTGATCGATGCCAAGGACCTCAACGAAGCCATCCAGGTCGCCGGCAATATCCCGGCGGCCCGGGTCGGCTGCGTTGAAGTGCGACCGGTACGCCAACTGAACCCCTGAACAATAAATACAAACAGGACTTCATTCATGAACCTTGCAGCTGCCCCCCACGCGTTCATCAGCCGAACGATCGACGCCCCGCGTCAGAAGATTTTCCGTCCCCGGAGCGAGCCAGCCTTGGTGATCCAAGGGTGGGGCCCCCAAGGCATGCCCGACTGATGCCGGTCGAAGCGGTCAAGGCGCGGGTCGAGCAGGTTTATCGGCAAGACTCGCGGAGGATCCTGGCGACGTTGATTCGCCTGCTGGGGGACTTCGACCTCGCCGAAGAAGCCTTGCACGAGGCCTTCTTCATTGCGGTCGAGCGCTGGCAGCGCGACGGGGTGCCGGACAACCCGCGGGCCTGGCTGGTGTCTGCCGGGCGTTTCAAGGCCATCGACAGTTTGCGCCGGCGCGCGCGTTTCGCCGCGTCCCGGCCGATGTTGATCGCCCAGCTCGAAGAGCTGGAGCAGGGCCAGTGGAGTGACGAAGACGTGGAAGATGATCGCCTGCGGCTGATTTTCACCTGTTGCCACCCGGCCCTGGCGGCGGATGCCCAAGTGCCCCTGACGCTGCGGGAAGTCTGCGACCTGACCACCGAGCAAATCGCCCGGGCATTCCTCGCCGCCCCGGCGGCCATTGCCCAGCGTATCGTGCGGGCCAAGGCGAAAATCCGCGATGCCAGGATCCCCTACCAAGTGCCGTCCCGCGCGGAACTGCCGGAACGGCTGGACAGCGTGCTGCGGGTGATCTACCTGGTGTTCAACGAGGGTTATTCGGCCTCGATGGGCGCCGAGCTGACCCGCGAAGACCTGACGCGCGAAGCCATCCGCCTCGGGCGCCTGCTGATGGAGTTGCTGCCCGACGCGGAGGTCATGGGGTTGCTGGCATTGATGCTGCTGCACGAATCCCGGCGCCCGGCACGGACGTCATCGACCGGTGAACTGATCCTGCTGGATGAACAGGCACGATCCTTGTGGGATGCCGAGCTGATCGCCGAGGGCTGTGCATTGGTGGAGGCTGCGCTGAAGACCCGGCGGTTCGGGCCGTACTGCCTGCAGGCGGCGATTGCGGCGGTGCATGCCGAAGCACCGACGGCAGAGCAGACCGACTGGCCGCAGATCGTCGGGCTTTATGATGAGCTGCTGCGCGCCGTGCCGTCGCCGGTGATCGAACTCAACCGCGCCGCTGCCCTGGCCAAGCGCGACGGACCGGAAGTCGGCTTGCGCCTGGTCGAGGCGATCCTGGAGCGTGGGGAATTACTCGACTATCACCTGGCCTATTCGGCGCAGGCGGAATTCTGTCGTCAACTGGGACGATTGGACGAGGCGAGGGCGGCGTACCGCCGAGCGCTCGAACTGACGCAGCAATTGCCGGAACGGCGGTTTATCGAGGGGCGGCTTGCGGGGTTGCAGTGACAGGGTCCCGCCGAACGCAAGACTCCTGTGGCGAGGGAGCTTGCTCCCGCTGGGCTGCGCAGCAGCCCCAAAACAGGGCCGCTACGCGCCCCAGCGGGAGCGAGCTCCCTCGCCACAGGGTTGTCGTTCGAATTTCATTTTTTCAACTGACCTGCATCAGACAAAAAAAAGCGACCCGAAGGTCGCTTTTTTCAGCCAGCCGGCGTTGATCAGAACTCGTGATCAGCGTTGTCCGGGTTCAGGTCGCTGATGCCCAGTTTGCCCGCGGCCTGTTCGATCGAACCGGTCTGCTTGACCAGTGCGGCGATGGCGTCGCGCACGATCTGGTTGCCCGCGGTGTTGCCGGCGGCGATCAGTTG
This sequence comes from Pseudomonas sp. NFACC05-1, assembly GCF_900100135.1. Classification (NCBI taxonomy): domain Bacteria; kingdom Pseudomonadati; phylum Pseudomonadota; class Gammaproteobacteria; order Pseudomonadales; family Pseudomonadaceae; genus Pseudomonas; species Pseudomonas sp. NFACC05-1. The sequence goes on from NZ_FMTR01000009.1 coordinate 186,519, forward strand.
GTCGTAGTGCTCACCCTTGTTGGCGTGATCGACCATGACCTGGATCTTGGCCTCGGTGTCGGCCAAGTCGGCCTTGAGCGCCGTATCCGCGGCTGGATCGGCCTTGGCGACCAGGGACGACAGGCTCGCGCCGGTCATCTTGGTGCCGTCGACGCGGGTGTATTCGCCCAGGTACACGTTACGCACGCCCTTGGCATCGTAGAAGTGCGAGTTGTGGGTGTTGTCGCTGAAGCAATCCTGCTCGTCTTCTGGCGAGTTGGCTTCCAGGGACACCTTCATGCGCTCGCCCGCCAGTTCACCCAAGGACAGGCTGCCCATGCCGAACAGCATCTTGCGCAGGCCGCTTTCGGCCGGTTCGGCTTCCAGGGTGGCGCGGTAGTTGTCGGCCACGTTCGGCTTCCAGTTGCCGACCATCTCTTCGAGGTCGTTGACCAGCAATTGGGTCACGGACTTGAGGTAGGCACGACGACGGTCGTTGTGACCACCGGTGGCGCCAGTACCTTGCAGGTAGTCCGATGCCGGGCGGTTGCCCGCACCAGGGCCGGTGCCGTTGAGGTCCTGGCCCCACAGCAGGAATTCGATGGCGTGGTAGCCGGTGGCGACGTTGGCCTCGGAACCGCCCAGCTCGTTGAGGCTGGCGAGTTTTTCCGGGGTGATGTCCTTCACGTCGACCTTGTCTTCGCCAACCTGGACTTCGGTATTGGCGATGATGTTGGCGGTGGCGCCCGGGTTACCCAAGGCGTGCTCGTAGGATTTGTCGACGTAGTCGATCAGGCCTTCATCCAGGGGCCAGGCGTTCACTTGGCCTTCCCAGTCGTCGATGATGGTGTTGCCGAAGCGGAACACTTCACTTTGCAGGTAAGGCACGCGTGCGGCGACCCAGGCAGCCTTGGCGGCCTTCAGGGTCTCGGCGTTCGGCTTGGCCAGGAACGCGTCGACGGCGGTTTGCAGGGTTTTTGCAGTGGATTCGGCATCGCTGTAGACGGCATAGACGATGTCGGCATAGTGCGCGACGACGGCCTTGGCGGCCGCTTCGTCGATTTTGCCGGCGGCAGCAGGGGCGACCGGTGCCGCGGTGCTGGCGGCAGGCGTTGGCGCTTGCGGGGCGGCGGCCTTGTCTTTGCCTTCGCCGCAACCGGCGAGGGAAATAGCGATAGCCAGCAGACTGGCGGTAGCCAGGGGCATACGAATCATGGCAAACATCCTGCTTCGATGATGGATGGGACAGGCGCGAGGGTGCGCAAAACTGCGACATAATGCGAAAGATTTGCATTATGTGTAAAGGGTTGCAGGTGTAAATATTTCTTATTTAATGATGAAAGATTGCCGCCTTCGATAGTGTCTGTAGGAACTGCCTCGCAAAGCGAGGCTTGGCGCCCAGGGGCAGGAATCAGATGATGGACGCCTTGCTGCGCTCGGCCTGCTTCAAGTAAAGGCCCAATTCCCGTGCCGGCAGCGGTTTGCTGTAGTAATACCCCTGACCTTCGTGGCAACCCTCGGCGATGATGTAGGCTTCCTGCTCGACTGTTTCGACGCCTTCGGCAATGACCTGCATCCCCAGGCTCTTGCCCAACTGGATGATGGCCCGGACGATGGTTGCATCGTCCTCGTCGTCGAGCAGGTCCTGGACGAAGCTCTTGTCGATCTTGATCTTGTCCAGCGGCAGGCTCTTGAGGTAGCTCAGGGACGAATAGCCGGTCCCGAAGTCATCGATGGCAATCAGCGCCCCGGAGCGGCGCAGGCTCAGCAAATGCTGGGCAGCGGTGGTGATGTCTTCCATCAGGCCGGTCTCGGTAACCTCCAGCTCCAGGCTGCGCGGCGGCAGCCGGTACATTTGCAGGAGATTGTTCACCACCCGCGGCAGTTCGGCGTGGTGCAGTTGCACCGTCGACAGGTTGACCGCCATGCGCAGGTCGACGAAGCCCTGGTCGTGCCAGTCGCGCAATTGCCTGCAAGCCTGGTCCAGCACCCATTCACCGATGGCGATAATGGTGCCGTTCTGCTCGGCCAGGGGAATGAACAGATCCGGCGGCACCAGGCCGTGCTCGGGATGGTGCCAGCGGATCAGGGCTTCGGTGCCCACCACCCGCAGGTCGCGGTAACTGATCTGCGGCTGGTACACCAGGGTGAACTGCTCGCGGGCCAGGGCCTCGCGCAAGTCTTTCTCCAGTTCGCGACGACGGCGCATCTCGCTGTCGACGCTGGCGATGTAGAACTGGTAGCGATTGCGCGAGCGGCTCTTGGCCAGGGTCATGGTCTGCTCGGCTTTCTGCAACAGTTTCTCGGTGCTGTCGCCGTCTTCGGGGAAGAGGGTGATGCCGATGGTGGCCCGCAGGCGGATTTGTTGATCGTCGATGGCGAACGGCGCTTCCAGGTCGTCGAGGATGCTTTGAGCCAGTTCGGCCGCCTCGTAAGGCTGTTCGATGTCGGCCTGGACCAGCGCGAACTGATCGCCCCCCAGCCGCGCCAGTGCGCCGAGCCGCCCGCTGTGGGCCCGCAGCCGATCGGCCAGGGCCAGCAGCAACTGGTCGCCGGTCTGATAGCTGAACTGTTCGTTGATGCCCTTGAAATCATCCAGCCCTACACACAACACCGCCACCCGGCGTTGCAGGCGTCCGGCGTCCACCAGGATCTTGTCCAGTTGCTGTTGAAGTTGCTGGCGGTTGGGCAGACCGGTGAGAAAGTCGTACTGGGCCATGCGCAGCAGGCTGTTTTCCGCTTCGTGACGCAGGTGTGTGTTGCGCTCGATGGATTCGAGCAGTTGGTTGGCCGTATTGATCCACAGGCCCAGTTCGTTTTGCTCGTGACCGCGCAGCTGCGGGATCTTGTGGGCGCTGGGGCGATCGGGGTTGATCTCGGTCAGGTGCTCGATGATCCGCGACAACGGTTTGGTCAGCAGCCAGTGATAGACCAGGTACAGCACCAGGCCCATGGCCAGGGCCCGCAGCATTCCGGAGATGAAGATGATCACCGAGCTGACGATGAAACCCTCGCCGTAGGTGGCGGTGTCGAGGGTAATGCTCAGGTCGCCGTAATATTCGCTATAGGGGCCGCGTCCCACCAGTTGCGTGGTGAAGGTGCGCTCCTTGCCCAGGATCAGGTCGGTCAGCCAGCGGCTTTCGGAGCGCTGCAAGGGCCGGGTTTTTTCGGCGAGCATGGTTTCGCGTGGATGGCCGATGGAAGCCATGCGTACGGCTTCGTCCTGGAACAGGCCCTCGATCACTTGCATGCCCATCTCCCGGTCCAGGCTGTAGACGGCCTGGGTCGAAGGATCGCGGAACATGTCGAGGATCCGTTGGGCGTCACTGGCGACGGCCTGGTTGGTTTTGTAGGCATCGAACACGATCTGGGCGCAGCTCAAGACCATGCCAACGATCAATGCCGAGAGGAGCACGACCCGGAGCAACTTCACAGACAAGCTGTTCTTGAGTTCCAGCTTCAAAGAGTGGTTCCTTGTTCCGTGCGGGTAGCGTCAAGTTGCCATGAGTATTGGCAATCCTGTGATGTCAGTCAAAGGGACAATCAAACACAAGGTTTTTCGCTTGAAACCTTACCGGTGTACGTTTTTTCCAGAGTGATTGCTCTACGACCATTGTGTCGGTTGGAAGGGGCCGCAACTTGAGGCCTCCAGGGATTTTTTCTTGGGGTTCCAGACGCGAGGTAGTTTGCCTGCGGTCATTTTTTTCCGGCAAAAAAAACCCGGCACGACGCCGGGTTTTCTTGTCTGGCATTGGCGCTTAGGCGGTGAAGGCTTTGCCTTCGAACTGCTCGGCGACGAATTTCCAGTTGACCAGGTTCCAGAACGCTTCGACGTATTTCGGGCGAAGGTTGCGGTAGTCGATGTAGTAAGCGTGTTCCCACACGTCGCAGGTCAGCAGCGGGGTGTCACCGCTGGTCAGCGGGTTGCCGGCACCAATGGTGCTGGCCAGGGCCAGGGTACCGTCGGCCTTTTTCACCAGCCAGCCCCAGCCGGAACCGAAGGTGCCGATGGAGGTTTTGCTGAACTCTTCCTTGAACTTGTCGAACGAACCGAAGGCCTTGTTGATGGCTTCAGCCAGCGCGCCGGTTGGTTGACCGCCGGCGTTCGGTGCCAGGCAGTTCCAGTAGAAGGTGTGGTTCCAGACCTGAGCGGCGTTGTTGAAGATACCGCCCGAGGAAGTCTTGACGATTTCTTCCAGGGTCTTGCCTTCGAACTCGGTGCCAGGCACCAGGTTGTTCAGGTTCACGACATAGGTGTTGTGGTGCTTGTCGTGGTGGTATTCCAGAGTTTCCTTGGAAATGTGTGGCGCCAGTGCGTCGTGTGGATAGGGCAGCGGCGGCAATTCGAAAGCCATGGTGATTCTCCTAATCAGGTCAGTTGCGGTGAGCGCAAGGCCGATCACGGGCGGCCAGACTAGCGCCGGGGAGTTTGTACTCTTTGCGGCGCAGGAGTCGGATCATAGCACCGGGGGTGCGGCATAACCACGCAACAACTGTGTGGAATAGAGGTTCCAGAGCGGTTTGGAATAATCAGCCGTTGACGATCAATTGCACCGCCACGGTAAACATCATCACCGCCACGAGCAGGTCGAGGATCCGCCAGGTGCTTGGACGGGCCAGCCAGGGTGCCAGCCACGCAGCGCCGAAGGCCAGGGTGAAGAACCACAGCAGCGAGGCACTGGCCGCGCCCACGACATAGGCGCCAGGCACGCTCTGCTGGGCACCAAGGGAGCCGATCAGCAGCACGGTGTCGAGGTAGACGTGGGGGTTGAGCAGCGTCACCGCCAGGGCGCTGAGCAGCACCGCCCGCAGCGAGCGTACAGCCTGGTTTTCCCCCTGTCGCAGGCTTTGCTTCGAGCAGGCCCGGCGCAGGGCCAGGCTGGCGTACCAGAGCAGGAACGCCGCACCGCCCCAGCGGGCAATCGACAGCAGCAACGGACTCTGGGCCAGCAAGGTCGCCAAGCCGAAAACCCCGGCGGCGACCAGCAGCGCATCGAACGTGACGCACAGCGCCGCCACGGGCAGATGATGTTCGCGGCGCAGGCTCTGGGCCAGCACAAATGCGTTCTGGGCGCCGATGGCCATGATCAGCCCAAAGGCCACCAGCAGGCCGTTCATATAACTTTGCCACATAGGTTTGATCCCCGGTTTGTGTATCAATGCTGGCCATTCTCCGGGGAAGGGCTGTATAAGAAAAACCAATCCTGCTGATTGCTCATTAGGAAAACTGATGTTCGATTACAAATTGCTTTCTGCCCTGGCTGCCGTGGTCGAGCAGGCCGGTTTCGAGCGCGCGGCCCAAGTGTTGGGTTTGTCGCAATCGGCCATTTCCCAACGAATCAAACTGTTGGAAGCACGCGTCGGCCAGCCCGTGTTGGTACGTGCCACGCCGCCAGCGCCCACGGAGATCGGCCGACGGCTGCTCAATCACGTGCAACAGGTGCGTCTGCTTGAGCGCGACCTGCAAAGCCTGGTGCCGGCCCTGGATGAAGAGGGTTTGCCGGAGCGTTTGCGCATCGCCTTGAACGCCGACAGCCTGGCAACCTGGTGGGCGGCGGCCGTGGGCGATTTCTGCGCCGAGCAGCACCTGTTGCTCGACCTGGTGGTGGAGGACCAGACCGTTGGTCTCAAGCGCATGCGCGCCGGTGAAGTGGCGGCGTGTGTCTGCGCCAGCGAACGCCCGGTGGCGGGCGCCCGCAGTGTTTTGCTGGGGGCGATGCGCTACCGGGCGCTGGCCAGCCCAGCGTTCATCGCCCGGCATTTCCCCGACGGGGTGCGGGCCGATCAACTGGCCCGTACGCCGGCGTTGGTGTTTGGCCCGGATGATTTCCTGCAGCACCGCTACCTCGCGTCCGTAGGCGTGGAGGGCGGTTTCGAGCACCATCTGTGCCCCTCGTCCGAAGGTTTTATCCGTCTTGCTGAAGTCGGGCTGGGCTGGGGGCTCGTGCCGGAGCTGCAAGTGCGCGAACAGCTGGAGCGAGGCGTGCTGGTGGAATTGCTGGCAGATAAACCGATCGATGTGCCGCTGTACTGGCATCATTGGCGCAATGGCGGGCAGTTGCTCGGCTTGTTGACCGAACAGTTGATCCGCTCCTCCCGGCAGTGGCTGGTGCCTTGGGAGGCGCAGTAGACGTCAAGCTGCTGGTAAAAGCGGCGCACAGATAAATTTGCAGGTTGTAGCGCAAGGCTCGTAACCGCATTTCTTAGGAGCATTCATGAAAATTCTGGTCACCGGCGCGAGCGGCTTCATTGGCGGACGCTTCGCGCGTTTCGCCCTGGAGCAAGGCCTGGATGTACGGGTCAATGGTCGCCGGGCCGAGAGCGTGGAACACCTGGTGCGTCGCGGTGCACAGTTTGTCCAAGGGGATCTGAGCGACCCACTGCTGGCCCGGGATTTGTGCCTGGATGTCGAAGCCGTCGTGCATTGCGCCGGTTCCGTGGGACTTTGGGGCCGCTACCAGGATTTCCACCAGGGCAATGTCCAGGTCACGGAAAATGTCGTCGAGGCCTGCCTCAAGCAAAAGGTTCGCCGGCTGGTTCATCTGTCCTCGCCGTCCATCTACTTCGACGGTCGTGACCACCTCGGGTTGACCGAAGAACAGGTGCCCAAGCGCTTCAAGCACCCTTACGCGGCCACCAAGTACCTGGCCGAGCAGAAAGTCTTCGGCGCCCAGGAGTTCGGCCTCGAAGTGTTGGCCCTGCGCCCGCGTTTCGTGACCGGTGCCGGTGACATGAGCATTTTTCCGCGGCTGTTGAAAATGCAGCGCAAGGGGCGCCTGGCGATTGTCGGCAACGGGCTGAACAAAGTGGATTTCACCAGCGTGCAAAACCTCAACGAAGCGCTGCTCAGCAGCCTGCTGGCTACCGATTCAGCATTGGGCAAGGCCTATAACATCAGCAATGGGGCACCGGTTCCACTGTGGGATGTGGTCAATTATGTGATGCGCCAGATGGAAGTCCCGCAGGTCCGGCGTTATCGTTCCTACGGCTTGGCTTATAGTGTCGCGGCCCTGAATGAAGGTTTCTGCAAATTGTGGCCGGGCCGCCCCGAACCGACGCTGTCGCGCCTGGGCATGCAGGTCATGAACAAAAATTTCACCCTGGACATCAGCCGGGCCCGGCATTATCTCGATTATGATCCGCAGGTCAGCCTGTGGACCGCCCTCGATGAGTTTTGTGCCTGGTGGAAGGTACAGCAGCCTGTATGACTAGCCATACAGCCCACCCGAGTACCCGCTGATCGGCCCGTCATGAACCGACTGCCAGGTTCGGGGTCAATCGGTGCGGCGGGCGAGGGGGTTATACTCGCCGCATCAAGCCATCACCGGTTTCCCAAAGGTTGAACCATGCCCATGCGTAACGATGCCAACGACGACTTCGATGATGTACCGAGCCTGCGGATGCGGGCCGACATTCCCGATGACGATGATTTCCTGCCCAACCGCCAGCCTCATGTGCAAGCACGCCCGGCGCCCGTTGCCGCGGCCAAGGTCAAGGGGCCCAGCACCGGGCCGCTGTGGGCATTGGTCGGCGCGCTGCTGTGTGCGTTCGGTTTCCTGGCCTGGTGGAGCTTCCAGCAGATTTCCCTGATGGAGCAGCAACTGGTGGCCACCCAGGAGAGCTTCGCGCGGATCAGTGAAGATGCTGCGGGGCGACTGCAGGAGTTTTCCGGCAAGGTCGTCGCCGGCCAGTCCAATGTGATGAGCGACAGTGAGGCCTTGAAACTGCAGATCAAGCAGTTGGAAAGCAAGCTGCAGGATCAGGGCAAGCAATTCGACAACAAACTGTTGGAGCAGTATAAGCAACAGCAAGCTACCTTCGGTCCGTCCGCCGACTTGGACAAGGAACTGGCCCAGCTCATTGCCCAGGCCACTGAACAGCAGAACACCAACGCCCAGTTGCAAGCGTCCAACAAGGAACTCCAAGCCCAGGTCAAGACGCTGGTGGCTGAAGTTAACGCCCTGAAAAGCCAAGGCGAGGGTGGTGCCCTGGATGCTCAGCTCAAGAGCATCGGAGCCGACATCACCGCCCTGAAAAGAGCCACCTCCAACTCGGCCATCGATCGCCTGGAGCAGGACATGATCGTGCTCAAGAGCCAGCAGGACAAGGGTGGCAACACTGCCGAGTTCGACGCCTTCCGTGGCCAGGTCACCCGTAACATCAACACCTTGCAAGCGCAGATCCAGAACTTGCAGCAGCAACTCCGCGCTGGGGCTCAATAAACCTGTGGGCGTTTGTTCGCGATAGCGATTGTGAATGTGCCGCCGCTATCGCGAGCAAGCTCGCTCTCACAGGAAACGCTGTCCAGCGTACAAGCGAGCTTGCTCGCGATGGCACCGCCTCTGTCAGTAACCATACCCGCTGACGCCCCCGGCTCCCCAGCAATTCCCTGAATACTCCAACATCACCCCACGCCGTCTACGCTCTTGAAACACCAACAAGAACAAGGGGCGCGCATATGGGTTTTTTTCACAGGATGGCCTGGCTGGGTGCAATGCTTGTGCTGGGGCTGGCACCGGTTCATGCAGCGACACCGGATGACGGCCAGGCGGCCCGTTCGCTGCTGGAAAAGGCCTTGGCTTACTACCACGACAACGGCGACAAAGCCTTTGCCGCCTTCAGTCGCCAGGGGGAATTCGTCGACAAGGATCGCTATGTATTCGTGGTGGATACCCAGGGTGTGATGCTCGCCAGCGGCGGGCCTTCCTCGGCGCTGATCGGGCGGGATGTGTCTGAAGTGCTGGGCCCGGACCTGCGCAAAGCCTTCAAGGACGCCTTGAAGACTCCCGAGGCCAGTGGCATCCAGCAAGCCGAGTACCGTTGGCAGAACTGGTCGGACGGCAAGGTCGAGCGCAAGCATGTGTATTTCCAGCGTGTCGGCGAACGGATTCTGGCTGTCGGCTACTACCTGCCCCGGGCTTCCGCCGAACAGGCCAAGGCGCTGCTGGACAAGGCTTCAAGCGACCTGTTGAAAAATGAGAAGGCCACGCTGACGGCGGTTAACTCCCTCAAGGGAGGTTATCTGCAGGATGACTTGTACGTCTTTGTCGTCGACCTCGATACCCGGCGCTATGTCGGTCACGGCACCAACCTGCGGTTGATCAATACCGACTTCGCCAAGGTCAAGGACCCCGATGGCAAACCGGTGGGCGAGCCGATCCTGGCCATGATCGGCAAGCAGGACGTGGGGGAGTATGAATATCGGTGGAAGAACCCGGTGACCGGCAAGGTCGAGGACAAGCACGCGTACCTGAAGAAGGTCGGGCATTTTCTGGTGGCGGTGGGGTATTACAGTCCTTGATGCCAAGGCCAAGGCCAAGGCCAAGGCTGGAGCTGAAGCCGACAGGGCATTGTGGCGAGGGGATTTATCCCCGTTGGGTTGCGCAGCAACCCTCTGCATTTCAACTGACAATCGCGGCGCATGATGGATTCTGGGGCTGCTGCGCAACCCAGCGGGGATAAATCCCCTCGCCACAGTTGACCATGTCCTGGCCAGGCATTTCTGTGTTTGGCAGGTTGCTCACAAAAAGGCCCGCATCGCTGCGGGCCTTTTTTCGGACTACTGTGGCAATCAGCCCGCCACCAACACCCGAATCGCCTCCAGGCGCAACGCCGCTTTCTCAAGCATCGCCAGCCCTTGCTCGCGCTGTTGGCGCAGGGCTACCAGTTCGCTGTCGCGCACGGTCGGGTTGACCGCTTGCAGGGCGGTCAGGCGCGCCAGTTCTTCGTCGGTATCGGCGGCCAGGCGACGCTGGGCCTCGGCCACGCGTTCGGCGTGACGCGGGGCGATCTTTTCTTCGCCTGCATTGATCCGAGGCGTGAGCTGGTCGCGCTGGGCCTGGATGAATTTGTTGGCGCTGGCACGTGGCACGCTTTCGAGCTGGTCGTTCAAGGTTTCGAACGAAACCCGGGCGGCCAGGTCGTTGCCGTTGGCGTCAAGCAGGCAGCGCAGGGCGGCCGGCGGCAGGTAGCGGCCCAGTTGCAGCGAACGCGGGGCCACTACTTCACTGACGTAGAGCAGTTCCAGCAACACGGTGCCGGGCTTGAGGGCCTTGTTCTTGATCAGCGCCACGGCGGTGTTGCCCATGGAACCGGACAGCACCAGATCCATGCCGCCTTGCACCATCGGGTGCTCCCAGGTGATGAACTGCATGTCTTCGCGCGACAGCGCCTGGTTGCGGTCGTAGGTGATGGTCACGCCTTCGTCGTCGCCGAGCGGGAAGCTGGCGTCGAGCATTTTTTCGCTTGGCTTGAGGATCAGCGCGTTTTCCGAATGATCCTCACTGTCGATGCCAAAGGCGTCGAACAGGGTTTCCATGTAGATCGGCAGGGCGAACTGGTCGTCCTGCTCGAGAATGGCTTCCACCAGCGCATCGCCTTCACCGGCGCCGCCGGAGTTGAGCTCCAGCAAACGGTCTCGACCGGTGTGCAGCTCGGCCTCCAGGCGTTCGCGTTCGGTGCGGGCTTCGTCGATCAGTGCTTGCCACTGGCCATCGTCGGCTTCTTCCAGCAATGGCAGCAGGCGCGGGCCGAACTGATGCTGCAAGGCGTTGCCAGTCGGGCAAGTGTTGAGGAAGGCATTCAGGGCTTCGTGATACCACTGGAACAGCCGCGCCTGTGGGCTGGTTTCCAGGTACGGCGCGTGCAGCTCGATGGTGTGCTTCTGGCCGATCCGGTCCAGACGGCCGATACGTTGCTCGAGCAGGTCCGGGTGCGCTGGCAGATCGAACAGCACCAGGTGATGGGCGAACTGGAAGTTGCGCCCCTCACTGCCGATTTCCGAACAGATCAGCACCTGGGCACCAAACTCTTCGTCGGCGAAATAGGCCGCCGCGCGGTCGCGCTCCAGGATGTTCATGCCTTCATGGAACACCGTGGCCGGAATGCCGGAACGTACGCGCAGGGCGTCTTCCAGGTCCATGGCGGTTTCGGCGTGGGCACAGATCACCAGTACTTTGGTGCGCTTGAGCATCTTCAGGGTGTCGATCAGCCACTCGACCCGCGGGTCGAAACGCCACCAGCGTTCTTCTTCGCTGGCGTCCGGCTGGGCTTGGAAGCTGACTTCCGGGTACAGCTCGGGATGATCGCCCAGCGGCAATTCGAGGTATTCGGCCGGGCACGGCAGCGGATAGGCGTGCAGCTTGCGCTCCGGGAAACCCTGCACGGCGGCGCGGGTGTTGCGAAACAGCACGCGGCCAGTGCCGTGGCGGTCCAGCAGTTCACGCACCAGGCGGGCACTGGCTTCGACATCGCCATCATTGACGGCGGTCAGCAACGCTTCGCCTTCGTTACCCAGGAAGCCGTGGATGGTCTTGTGGGCTTCGGGCGAGAGGCGGCCTTTGTCCAGCAGCTCCTGCACGGCTTCGGCCACCGGGCGATAGTTTTCGCTCTCGGCACGGAACGCCTTGAGGTCGTGGAAGCGATTCGGGTCCAGCAGGCGCAGGCGAGCAAAGTGGCTGTCCTGGCCCAGTTGTTCCGGGGTCGCGGTCAGCAGCAGCACGCCCGGGATCGTCTCGGCGAGTTGTTCGACCAGCGCGTACTGCGGGCTGACCTGATCTTCGTGCCACACCAGGTGATGGGCCTCGTCGACCACCATCAGGTCCCAGCCGGCGGCGAACAGCGCGTCTTGGGCCTTCTCGTCGTCCACCAGCCACTCCAGCGCCACCAGGGCCAGTTGAGTGTCTTCGAACGGGTTGCTGGCATCGCTTTCGATGAAGCGTTCTTCGTCGAACAGCGCGACTTGCAGGTTGAAACGTCGACGCATTTCCACCAGCCATTGGTGCTGGAGGTTTTCCGGTACCAGGATCAGGACGCGGTTGGCGCGGCCGGACAGCAGTTGACGATGGATGACCAGGCCGGCCTCGATGGTCTTGCCCAGGCCCACTTCGTCCGCCAGCAACACCCGCGGCGCAATGCGGTCGGCTACTTCACGGGCAATGTGCAATTGGTGGGCGATAGGCTGGGCACGGACGCCGCCCAGGCCCCAAAGCGAAGACTGCAACTGGCGGCTGGTGTGTTCCAGGGTGTGGTAGCGCAGGGAGAACCAGGCCAATGGGTCGATCTGGCCGGCGAACAGACGGTCGCTCGCCAGGCGGAACTGGATAAAGTTCGACAGTTGGGTTTCCGGCAGGGTGACGACTTCGTTCTGTCCGTTGAGGCCGTGGTAGACCAGCAGCCCGTCGATGTCATCGACTTCGCGCACGGTCATTTTCCAGCCTTCGAAGTGAGTGATCACATCGCCCGGCGAAAACCGTACCCGGGTGAGCGGCGCGTTCCGTAGCGCGTACTGGCGAGTGTCGCCAGTGGCCGGATAGAGCACGGTCAACAAGCGGCCGTCCTGTGCCAGAACGGTGCCTAAACCCAGCTCGGCTTCGCTGTCACTGATCCAGCGTTGCCCCGGTTGATACTGCTGCGCCATGCTGCCTGACTCCCGCCTTGAAAAAGCCGGTTATCTTAACGGAAGGATCCCTCAGACCAAAGGATTTACGTACGTTGATTAGTGAGCGACGGCACGGAACTTACGCTTGCCCAGCGATCAAACAAGCTCGGCCCTGGGAATCGCTGCAATGCCAACTGGGTCACAAGTTTCAGACCGGCGGTTCAAGCTGCCACTTTCCCAGCCGACAACCTGAAGACAGGAGACCTTTATGTTGCCACCCATGCTCCCTTTGAGCGCCGTACCTATCACCGCTCAACAGGATCCGGTTCGCCAGCGACCGGACATACCGCCCGTGGTCCCGGTGCAGCAAAGCTCCAACGAAAGCACCATCGACCTGCAGAGCCGCGACCCGGAAGAGGCCGCGCTGCTGTTGCGCGAGGAACAGCGTCGCCGGCAGGAGCGCGACAAGCGCCACCGCGAGGCCAATGAAGATCCTGAAGAACACCTGGCCGTACCGGGTACCGAACTCAACGCCGACAACACCGTGCCGGTGGTGCCGCTGATAGACGAAGAGTCGCGCCAGGGCTTGTGGGTCGATATCCAGATCTGATTCAGGCGTTTGCCGACGTACGCAGGCTGGTCAACGCCGTCAACACCCCGCATCATGGGCGCATCCGCAATTCACTGCATGATGCCCACACGCCATGAGCCAAGACGACAAGCTGATCGACCTCAGTGCCGAGCGCGCCAAGCGCGTTCACGACCTCAACGAAAAGCGCCTCAATGAAGTCCGCCAGGCTTTCGAGCAGGCCATGCCGTTGGGCAAGCCCAAGAAAAAGTCGAAAAACAAACCGAAAAAGCGCTGAACCCCCTCGATCCATTGATGCAGATCAGTTATTTCCCCACCTTTTCGCCCCGTTGCGGGCGTTATTGACCCCGGTCAATTTTCATCCAGGCCTGATTGGTTAACTTGAACCCATCGCAACAGGGGCAAGACCAGGAGGCCAGTCATGTTTTTCGATAATGTGGTGTTTGCCGGTGTGTTGACGGTCGGCCTCATGTTCGTATTTTTTGCAGGCTTTGGATTATTCATCTGGAAAGACGCACACAAGCGGAAAAAACCGTAGGTCTTTCCGGCTAAAACGAGCACGCAAGGCATTTTGGGCGACTTCGGTCGCCCTTTTTTTTTACCGATTTTCCGGTATATACAAATCAAAATGCGGGAGCGGGCTTGCTCGCGAAGGCGGTGTGTCAGTCAATGTATGAGTAACTGACACGACGCCTTCGCGAGCAAGCCCGCTCCCACAATGGTTCTGGTGGTATAAAAAAAGGTGCGACCTGTCAGGATCGCACCTTTTTTGTGGCTGCGGGAATCAGCTGCCCAAGGCCTTGGACGCCAACCAGAACAGCCCGGCCGACAGCGCCACCGTTGCCGGCAGGGTCAGCACCCAGGCCAGCAGGATGTTGCGCACGGTGCCACCTTGCAGGCCGCTCTTGTTCGCGACCATGGTACCGGCCACGCCCGAAGACAGTACGTGGGTGGTGGAAACCGGCAGGCTGAAAATGTTCGCCGCGCCGATCATGCACGCGGTGGTGATCTGCGCCGACATGCCCTGGGCATAGGTCATGCCTTGCTTGCCGATCTTCTCGCCGATGGTCAGTACCACACGCTTCCAGCCGACCATGGTGCCCAGGCCCAGTGCCAGGGCGACAGCCAGGATCACCCAGAATGGGGCGTACTCGGTGGTGCCGGTCAGGTCCTTGCGCAGTTTGTTCAGGTCGTCTTTCTCACGGGCTGCCAGGCCTGGCAGTTTGCCAACCTTCTTCGCCGTGTCGTCCAGGCAGAGCAAGTAGCGACGCACTTCGATACGGCCTTCCGACGGCAGCGAATGGTAGTCAGCCACGCCCTTGAGGGTGTTGAGCAGGGCATCGATGGTGGGTTCGGTCTGCTGCGGGTTGCAACGGAATTTTTCCGGCAGATCGCCTTCCACGCTCTTGCCCAGCGCCAGGTATTCACCCAGGGATTCGCTGTTGCGCTGGTAGAACTGGCTCAGGTGCAGGGTCGCGTCGCGGGTCCGCTCGATCTGATACGTGGTGCTGCTCAGGTCGAGCACGAACTGCGAAGGCACGATACCGATCAGCACCAGCATGATCAGGCCGATGCCTTTCTGGCCATCGTTGGAGCCATGGACAAAACTGACGGCCATGGCCGAGATCACCAGTACCAGGCGATTCCAGAACGGCGGGTGCTTCTTGTCATCGATCTTGCGGCGCTGTTCCGGTGTCTTGTGCATCTTCGACAGCGGACGCCACCATTTCAGGCCGATCAGCACCAGGGCAGCGATCAGGAAGCCGGCCATGGGCGAGAACACCAGGGAGGCGCCGATATCGATCGCCTTCTGCCAGTTCACCCCATCGGCCAACGGGATATCGTTGATCAACGCATTGGCCAGGCCCACGCCGAGGATCGAGCCGATCAACGTGTGGGAGCTGGACGCCGGGATACCGAAGTACCAGGTGCCCAGGTTCCAGGTAATGGCCGCTGCGAGCAGCGAAAACACCATGGCGAGCCCGTGTCCGGTGTTCACATTGATCAGCAGCTCTACGGGCAGCAAGTGAACGATGGCGTACGCCACCCCCACACCACCCAGCAGCACGCCGAGGAAATTGAACACACCGGAAAAGAACACCGCCAGATGAGGCGGCATGGCTTTGGTGTAGATAACAGTGGCAACCGCGTTAGCGGTGTCATGAAAGCCGTTGATGAACTCGAAGGCGAGGACAAAAGCCAGGGCGAGCAAGAGGCTCACAAGCACCCAAGCATCCAGTCCGCTGAATAAATCGATCATGAAGGTTTTCTGACCCGGTCATAAGGGGGCGCGATTATGCCAGAAAACCATGGCAATCGATGCATTGCCTGCTCATCGGCAACATTCTTCAACGAAATAATTTGTAGGAATGGCTCTGGCGCGAGGTTTTCCGTGGGGCGCGTAACCCTTTGATTCAGGGGCGCAAAGCGTCCTGGAACCTGACCGCCGCCCCGTGTAGAGCACTTCGAGCGGTTGCATGAAATATCTGAAAAGAAGGTCGGCCATGAGCCTTCCCGGCCGTCGGGCGGGAGCGGATGGCGGCCCGCTCATGGCGGGCGTGCACTGCGGTTTCCGGCCTGGATGGCGGCCGGAGACCTCTTCACAAGAACATCATGCCCAGCGCGTCACTGCTCTTCGGCTTTGAGTTCTTTTTCCATTTTCTGGAGTTCCTGGGTGAAGGCCTGGTCCTGAACGGTGGCGCGCTTACGCCAGGGTTTGCGTTCCGGTTCAGGTTGTGCGGCGTAGGTGGTGATTTCCCCGCCGTAAACTTCCTTGTAACGTTGTTCCTGGCGCTCAAGTTCCGCGCGCAGTTCGTCTTTCGTCACAGTTGTACCTAATTAATTGAAATTGAATCTGGTGATACGCACTGCATGTAGACATGCAGACGGCCACGGCACCAGAGCTGACAGCTGACGTAGCATCAGGGCTTCGTGTTGTTGCCAATACAGGGGAAGCGACCTAAAGGTGCTTCGGGCGCCAGGGTATTACCAAGGTGCCTGCGTACGGGAGCGGTCGATTGGCCGTACCGTCGCTGAGTTGCATTATAGCGGTCCAGCTGAATAACACTATCGGGAAATATTTAAAGGGGCCTGTTGTTGTGTGAATCGATGTTTGTATGTGCAAACTTGTGTCAATCAGGTTTCAGAAGATGTCTGCTAGTGCCGATATCCTGATGCCGTTCAAGGCGACAAGTTCAATATCGCCCGCGCCTTCACGTCAAATCGCTTGTCACTCTCGCTCAACTTGTTATCGGGCGTTCGACGGCTGTCGAATTCATGATACCGGGCAGGATTGCGATTATCGGTTGCTGGTTCGATAATCGAACACTGTTGGCGGTCCGGCCCTTGTCTGTCCGTCAGACAGCCGCTTGTAATAGCCGTCATTCCCCGGGAAGGACCAGACATGAACGACCAATTGCGCAATGCTTTCACTTCAGTCGCGCCACCGATCGTCGCCTCGCCGGCCAAGCGGATCCAGGCCCTGACCGGCGATCCCGATTTCATGACGTCCCTGGCCCGCGGGTTGGCCGTGGTCCAGGCCTTCCAGGAGCGCAAGCGACACCTGACCATTGCCCAGATCAGCCATCGTACGGAAATCCCTCGCGCCGCCGTCAGACGTTGCCTGCATACCTTGATCAAGCTGGGCTACGCCACCACGGATGGACGGACCTATTCGCTGCTGCCCAAAGTGCTGACCCTGGGGCACGCCTATCTGTCCTCGACGCCGCTGGCCGTTTCTGCCCAGCCGTACCTGGACCGCATGAGCGAGCAATTGCACGAAGCCTGCAACATGGCGACGCTCGAAGGCGACGATATCCTCTATATCGCCCGGTCAGCCACCACCCAGCGCCTGATTTCGGTCGATCTGTCGGTCGGCGGGCGTCTTCCAGCCTATTGCACTTCGATGGGCAGGATTCTCCTGGCGGCCCTGGATGACGCTTCGCTGCGCGACTACCTGGACCATGCCGACCTGCAAGCCAAGACCAGCCGCACCTTGCACACCCCCGAGGCATTGCTTGAATGCCTGGAACAGGTGCGGCAGCAAGGCTGGTGCATCGTCGACCAGGAGCTGGAACAGGGCCTGCGTTCGATTGCCGTGCCGGTGTACGACGCTTCCGGTCAAGTAGTGGCCGCGCTCAACGTCAGCACCCATGCCGGGCGGGTCAGCCGCAATGAGCTGGAACAGCGCTTCCTGCCAGGCCTGCTGGGGGCCAGCCGCGACTTGAGCGCGCAGCTGTTCACTTAAGCTGTTCGATAAACGCACAGAGTCGGCGGCGATGAATTGACGGTATTTGCCTGCCCTCATTAATGTCGCGCAGCGTCATCCGGCGTGTTTCGCCGGTCCCTGATCGTTCGCCTGCGTTTATCACGTGGAATAAAAATAAAATGAACCAGCCCCAGACCTCCGTAGGCAACTGCCTCGATGTGCAGTCCTTTATCAATGCCCAACCTATTTCGCGCTACCAGTGGCGGGTGGTGATTCTCTGTTTCCTGATTGTTTTCCTCGACGGCCTTGATACAGCGGCCATGGGCTTCATCGCCCCGGCACTGTCCCAGGATTGGGGCATCGATCGCGCCAGCCTTGGCCCGGTGATGAGCGCCGCGCTGATCGGCATGGTGTTCGGCGCACTGGGTTCAGGGCCGCTGGCTGACCGCTTCGGGCGAAAAGTCGTACTGGTGGGCGCGGTTTTGCTGTTCGGCGCGTTCAGCCTGGCCTCGGCCTACAGCACCAACGTCGATCAATTGCTGGTGCTGCGTTTCCTGACGGGCCTGGGACTGGGCGCCGGGATGCCAAACGCCACCACGTTGCTGTCGGAATACACCCCGGAGCGCAAGAAGTCCCTGTTGGTGACCAGCATGTTCTGTGGCTTCAACCTGGGCATGGCCGGCGGTGGGTTCATCTCCGCCAAGCTGATACCGGCGTTCGGTTGGCATAGCCTGCTGCTGATTGGTGGGATCCTGCCGTTGATCCTGGCGGTCGTGTTGCTGTTCTGGCTGCCGGAGTCGGCGCGTTACCTGGTGGTGCGCAATCGCGGCACCGACAAGGTGCGCAAGACCCTGGCACCGATCGAACCGAACACGGTGGCCCAAGCGGCGAGCTTCAGTGTGCCGGAACAGAAAACCGTGAAAGCCCGCAATGTGCTGGCGGTGATTTTCTCCGGCACCTACAGCGCTGGCACCTTGCTTCTGTGGCTGACCTATTTCATGGGCCTGGTGATCGTCTACCTGTTGACCAGTTGGCTGCCGACCCTGATGCGCGACAGCGGCGCGAGCATGGAGCAGGCAGCGTTTATCGGTGCGCTGTTCCAATTCGGCGGCGTGTTGAGCGCTGTCGGGGTGGGGTGGGCGATGGACCGGTTCAATCCGCACAAGGTCATCGGCCTTTTCTACCTGATGGCGGGGGTGTTTGCCTACGCGGTAGGGCAGAGCCTGGGCAACATTACCTTGCTCGCCACCCTGGTGCTGGTGGCGGGCATGTGTGTCAACGGCGCGCAATCGGCGATGCCTTCGCTGGCGGCGCGTTTCTACCCGACCCAGGGTAGGGCCACCGGTGTCTCGTGGATGCTGGGCATCGGTCGTTTCGGCGCGATTCTCGGCGCCTGGATGGGCGCGACCCTGTTGGGCCTGGGCTGGAACTTCGAACAGGTCCTGACCGCCCTGGTGATCCCGGCGGCCCTGGCGACCACGGCGGTGGTGATCAAAGGCATGGTCAGCCATGCGGATGCCACCTGAAACCCCGAACCTACACCCCTGTGGCGAGGGAGCTTGCTCCCGCTGGGCTGCGTAGCAGCCCCAAAAACAGGGCCGCTTCGTACTGGAGCGCCAGCCCGGCCCAGCGGGAGCAAGCGCCCTCGCCACGGTTCTCGTTTTCGCTGTGTGGATAAATCGATAGCCAAACAACAATCCGTTCGATAAACGAACACTCAGTCGATTATCGGATTGTTTGGCTTTTCCCCCAGGCTTAATCTTCAGTCACTTCGGCGCTTAACCTCGCGCCTTTTCCTTCATGTCGGTCTACTGGAAAACGGGAGCCTGCCCCATGGCTGAAATCCTTTCGCTGCACGACGCGGTGAAGCAATTCGTCAACGACGGCGATACCGTCGCGCTCGAAGGCTTCACTCACCTGATTCCTACGGCGGCGGGTCATGAAATCATTCGTCAGGGAAAGAAAGATCTGACCTTGGTGCGCATGACACCTGACCTGATCTATGACCAGTTGATCGGCGCCGGTTGTGCTCGCAAGTTGATTTTCTCCTGGGGCGGCAACCCTGGCGTGGGGTCGTTGCACCGCTTGCGCGATGCCGTGGAGAAACAATGGCCGCACCCCCTGGAGATCGAGGAACACAGCCACGCCGACCTGGCCAACGCCTACGTTGCCGGCGCCTCCGGCCTGCCATTCGCGGTGTTGCGGGCCTACGCCGGCTCCGACCTGCCGAAGGTCAACCCGCTGATCAAGAGCGTAACCTGTCCCTTCACCGGTGAAGTATTGGCCGCCGTGCCTTCGGTGCGCCCTGATATCACGGTGATCCACGCCCAGAAAGCCGACCGCAAGGGCAACGTGCTGCTGTGGGGCATTCTCGGTGTGCAGAAAGAAGCCGCCTTGGCCGCCAAGCGTTGCATCGTCACCGTGGAAGAAATCGTCGACGACCTGAATGCACCGATGAACGCTTGCGTACTGCCGACCTGGGCATTGAGCGCCGTGTGCCTCGTGCCGGGTGGCGCTCATCCGTCCTACGCCCACGGCTATACCGAGCGTGATAACCGTTTCTACCAGGCGTGGGATCCGATCGCCCGGGACCGTGAGACCTTCACCGCATGGATCAACGAATACATCCATGGCACTAAAGACTTCAGTGAATTCCAGGCCAGACTGGCAGCCGCTTCGCAGGTGAAACCATGACTTACTCCACCCACGAAATGATGACCGTCGCCGCGGCGCGTCGCTTGAAGAACAATGCCGTATGCTTCGTGGGCATCGGCCTGCCGTCGAAAGCGGCCAACCTGGCACGGCTGACCTCATCGCCGGACGTCGTGCTGATCTACGAATCCGGCCCGATCGGTGCCAAACCCAGCGTACTGCCGCTGTCCATC
This sequence comes from Pseudomonas sp. NFACC05-1, assembly GCF_900100135.1. Classification (NCBI taxonomy): domain Bacteria; kingdom Pseudomonadati; phylum Pseudomonadota; class Gammaproteobacteria; order Pseudomonadales; family Pseudomonadaceae; genus Pseudomonas; species Pseudomonas sp. NFACC05-1. The sequence goes on from NZ_FMTR01000009.1 coordinate 206,558, forward strand.
GGCGACGGTGAGCTGGCGGAAACCGCCGATACCGTCGTGCCGACCGGTGAGATTTTTCGCTATTGGCTGCAGGGCGGGCGTATCGACGTCGGTTTCCTGGGGGCGGCCCAGGTCGACCGTTTCGGCAACATCAACACTACGGTGGTGGGCGATTACCATCAGCCAAAAGTCCGCCTGCCGGGTGCTGGTGGCGCGCCGGAAATCGCCGGCTCGGCCAAGAGCGTGTTGATCATCCTCAAGCAGTCGGCGCGTTCGTTTGTCGACAAGCTGGATTTCATCACTTCGGTCGGCCACGGTGAAGGCGGCGATTCGCGCAAGCGCCTGGGCCTGCCGGGTGCCGGTCCTGTGGGGATTATCACCGACTTGTGCATCATGGAACCGGAAGCCGGCACCCATGAGTTCGTGGTCACCGCGCTGCACCCCGGCGTGACCCGCGAGCAAGTCATTGCCGCCACCGGATGGGCGATCCGTTTCGCCGATCAGGTGCAAACCACCGCCGAACCGACCGAGGTAGAGCTGCGCGCACTGCGCGATCTGGAAGCTCGCACCGCGGCGGCCCATGGCCAGGCACCGGGAGAAGCCTGATGCGCGACGTTTATATCTGTGATGCGATTCGAACCCCCATCGGTCGGTTTGGCGGCGGTTTGTCCGCCGTGCGTGCCGATGACTTGGCGGCGGTGCCGATCAAGGCGCTGATGGAGCGCAACCCATCGGTGGACTGGAGCGCGGTGGACGAAGTGTTTCTCGGCTGCGCCAACCAGGCCGGCGAAGACAACCGCAACGTGGCGCGCATGGCGCTGCTGTTGGCGGGCCTGCCGGACAGCATTCCCGGTGTAACCCTCAACCGTCTTTGCGCCTCGGGCATGGATGCCATCGGCACGGCGTTCCGCGCCATCGCCAGCGGTGAGATGGAACTGGCCATCGCTGGTGGGGTGGAGTCGATGTCCCGTGCGCCGTTCGTGATGGGCAAGGCCGACGCGGCGTTTTCCCGCAACATGAAGCTGGAAGACACCACCATCGGCTGGCGTTTCATCAACCCATTGATGAAGGCCCAGTACGGGGTGGATGCGATGCCGCAGACCGCTGATAACGTGGCTGATGACTACGCCGTGTCCCGCGCCGACCAGGACGCTTTCGCCTTGCGCAGCCAACAGCGCACGGCAGCGGCCCAGGCGGCAGGTTTTTTCGCCGAAGAAATCGTGGCGGTGCGCATTGCCCACAAGAAAGGTGAAACCGTGGTCGAGCAGGACGAGCATCCTCGCGCCGACACCACCTTGGAAACCCTGGGCAAACTCAAGCCGGTCAACGGCCCGGACAAGACCGTCACTGCCGGCAACGCCTCGGGTGTCAACGATGGCGCGGCGGCACTGATCCTGGCGTCGGCCGAAGCGGTGAAGAAACATGGCCTGACGCCGCGCGGCAAAGTGTTGGGCATGGCCAGTGCCGGCGTGGCGCCCCGAGTGATGGGCATCGGTCCGGTGCCGGCGGTGCGCAAGCTCACTGAGCGCCTGGGCCTGGCGGTCGCCGATTTCGATGTGATCGAACTCAATGAAGCCTTTGCCAGCCAGGGCCTGGCCGTGCTGCGTGAGTTGGGGTTGGCGGACGATGCGCCCCAGGTCAACCCGAACGGCGGTGCCATCGCCCTCGGCCATCCACTGGGCATGAGCGGGGCGCGTCTGGTGTTGACGGCGTTGCACCACCTGGAAAAGACCGGCGGCAAGAAAGGCCTGGCGACCATGTGCGTTGGCGTCGGCCAAGGCCTGGCACTGGCAATCGAACGCGTCTGACGCGTCGTTCTACTAATAAGAAACCGAGGAACGCTCCATGACTGACAAGCCTGGTTATCGTCGCCCCCAAGCGGGCACCCAGCCGGAGTATCTGCACCCGCCGTACCAGTCCACCAACCTGCGCTCGCCGTCCAAGCCGTTGGTGTTCCTGCCGCATTCGCTGTCGGAAATTACTGGCCCGACTGTCGGTGCCGACCGCGTGCAAGAGAAGGACCACGACCTGACCGCCCAGCATTCCGGCGAGCCGCTGGGGGAGCGGATCATCATTCACGGGCGCGTGCTGGATGAGCACGGCCAGCCGGTGCCGGGCATCCTGGTGGAGATCTGGCAGGCCAACGCCGCCGGTCGCTACAACCACGACCGTGACAACCATGACGCGCCCCTGGACCCGAATTTCACTGGCACCGGTCGCACCGTCACCGACGCCGATGGCTGGTATCAGTTCCAGACCATCAAGCCCGGCGCCTATCCGTGGGGCAACCACCACAACGCCTGGCGCCCGGCGCATATCCATTTCTCACTGTTCGGGCCGAGCATTCTGACGCGCCTGGTGACGCAGATGTACTTTCCTGGCGATCCGTTGCTGGAATACGACCCGATCTACAACTGCGTGCCGGACACGAGTGCCAAGGAACGCCTGATCGCCCGTTTCGACCTGGAAAAAACTGTCCCTCACTACGCCCTCGGTTACCGCTGGGACATCGTCTTGCGCGGCCGCGATGCCACGCCGATGGAGAAATAAGATGACGCTCACCGCCACCACATCCCACACCGTTGGCCCGTACTACCACATCGGCCTGACCTGGCTGAATCGCGAAGACCTGACCGTCGCCGAAACCCTCGGCCAACGCGTGGCGATCACCGGGCAGGTGGTCGACGGCAACGGCCAGTTCGTCAACGACGCGATGCTGGAAGTCTGGCAGGCCAACGCCGCCGGCAAATACGCCCACCCGGAAGACGACCAGGACAAACCCCTGGACCCGAATTTCGAAGGCTTCGGCCGGGTGCCGGTGGACGCCGAAGGGCGTTTTCGCTTCACCACCATCAAGCCGGGCACTGTGCCGGGATTGGGTGGCACGACCCAGGCCCCGCACCTGGTGGTGCTGGTGTTCGCGCGCGGGTTGGTCAAGCATTTGCTGACGCGCATCTATTTCGACGGCGAACAGACCAACGAAACCGACCCGCTGCTGGCCTGCGTGCCCGAAGAACGTCGCGGCACAATCGTGGCCAAGCCTGATGCGTCGGGCGTGTACCAGTGGAACGTGATCCTTCAGGGCACGGATGCCGAGACGGTGTTCTTCGATTACTGATTCATGATTTTCCCGTGGCGAGGGAGCTTGCTCCCGCTCGGCTGCGAAGCAGTCGCAAAACCAGGCACTGAGGTCATCCTGATACACCGGGTCGCCGGCTTTGGGCTTGCTGCGCAAGCCAGCGGGAGCAAGCTCCCTCGCCACAGGGGATATGAACCCAGCCCAGAAGTGTATGAACCCATAGGGCCACAGCAATGGTATGAACCCAGTGAGGGCGAGCTTGCTCGCGATGGCGTCAATACAGGTGCTATCGCTTCAACGTCTGTTTGTGGAACGGGACTGTTACTAAGTGTGTCTAGACTTCGTCAGTCCCCAACGAGTGAATAATCCATGGCCACCCCAATCATCAGCCACTACACCGGCGAAGAACGCAGCAAGCGCATCTTCGCCATCGTCGGTGCTTCATCCGGCAACCTGGTCGAATGGTTCGACTTCTATGTCTATGCGTTCTGCGCAATTTATTTCGCCCCGGCGTTCTTCCCGTCCGACAACCCCACGGTGCAACTGGTCAACACGGCCGGTGTGTTCGCCGCCGGGTTCCTGATGCGGCCCATCGGCGGCTGGATTTTCGGCCGGGTGGCGGACCGTCACGGACGTAAGAATTCGATGATGATTTCGGTGCTGATGATGTGCTTCGGCTCATTGCTCATCGCCTGCCTGCCCACCTACAAGGACATCGGCGTCTGGGCGCCGCTGCTGCTGTTGTTCGCGCGCTTGTTGCAAGGCCTGTCAGTGGGCGGCGAATACGGCACCACCGCCACCTATATGAGCGAAGTCGCCCTCAAGGGGCAGCGCGGTTTTTTTGCTTCGTTCCAATACGTGACGCTGATCGGCGGGCAACTGCTGGCGGTGTCGTTGGTGGTGATCCTGCAGCAGTTTCTCAACGAAGACGAACTGCGCGCCTATGGCTGGCGGATTCCATTTGTGGTGGGGGCCGTGGCTGCATTGATTTCCCTGTTCCTGCGGCGCTCCCTGAAGGAAACCAGTAGCAAGGAAATGCGCGAGAACAAGGACGCTGGCAGCATCATGGCGCTGTTTCGCGACCACAAGGCCGCGTTCATCACCGTGCTGGGCTACACCGCCGGCGGCTCGCTGATTTTCTACACCTTCACCACCTACATGCAGAAATACCTGGTGAACACCGCCGGCCTGCACGCCAAGACCGCCAGCTACATCATGACCGGCGCGCTGTTCCTGTACATGTGCATGCAGCCGCTGTTCGGCATGCTGGCGGACAAGATCGGCCGGCGTAACTCCATGCTCTGGTTCGGTGGCCTGGGGGCGTTGTGCACCGTGCCGATCCTGCTGACCCTGAAAAGCATCAGCAGCCCGTTCCTGGCGTTTGTCCTGATCACGTTGGCGCTGGCGATCGTCAGCTTCTACACCTCCATCAGCGGCCTGGTGAAAGCGGAAATGTTTCCACCTGAAGTGCGGGCGCTGGGGGTAGGGTTGGCGTACGCGGTGGCCAATGCGATTTTTGGCGGATCGGCTGAGTACGTTGCCCTGAGCCTGAAGGCCCAGGGCATGGAAAACGCTTTTTATTGGTATGTCACGGTGATGATGGTGGTGGCGTTCCTGTTCAGCCTGCGCCTGCCCAAGCAGCCGGCGTATTTGCACCATGACCTTTGAATCCACCTGATCATTTGAGGCTTGTTTGAGTCATTGTGGCGAGGGAGCTTGCTCCCGCTGGGCTGCGTAGCAGCCCTCTCTTGTGAGCGCTTCGCACTCAAGCGGGAGCAAGCTCCCTCGCCACGGGACATCTACCTTCCCAAGGACTGTTTATGAGCGAACGACTGGGCAATCAACTATTCGATGTCTACTTCACCGCCCGCGACATGCGCGAGGTGTTCTGCGATGCGGGTCGGGTCCAGGCCATGCTGGACGTCGAAGCCGCCTTGGCCCGGGCCGAGGCGCGGGTCGGGGTGATTCCGCAAAGTGCCGTGGCGCCGATCGAGCAGGCTTGTCGTGCGCAGCTGTACGATTTTTCGGCACTGAGCGAAGCGATCGCCAGCGCTGGCAATTCGGCAATCCCGTTGGTCAAGGCGTTGGGCAAGCGCATCGCCGCCGAGGATGCCGAAGCCGAGCGCTACGTGCATCTGGGCGCCACCAGCCAGGACGTGATGGACAGTGGGCTGGTGCTGCAACTGCGCCTGGCCTTGGGGCTGATCGAAGGCGAGCTGGCGCAGTTGGCCGCCACCCTGGCCCGACAAGCCAAACACTACGCCGCCACGCCGCTGGCCGGACGCACCTGGCTGCAGCACGCCACGCCGGTGACCCTGGGCATGAAGATCGCTGGTTGGCTGGGAGCGATCACCCGCAGTCGCCAACGTTTGAAAGAACTCAAGCCGCGCTTGCTGGTGCTCCAATTCGGCGGCGCCTCCGGAACCCTCGCCGCCTTGGGTGAACACGCTTTGCCCATCGCCGAAGCCTTAGCCGCCGAATTGCAACTGAACCTGCCCGAGCAGCCGTGGCACACCCAGCGCGATCGCCTGGTGGAATTCGGTTCAGTGCTGGGCCTGATCGCCGGTAGCCTGGGCAAGCTGGGCCGCGACATCAGCCTGTTGATGCAGACCGAGGCCGGCGAAGCGTTCGAGCCCTCGGCGCCGGGCAAGGGTGGTTCGTCCACCATGCCGCACAAGCGCAACCCGGTGGGCGCGGCAGTGCTGATCGGCGCGGCGACGCGAGTGCCTGGCTTGTTGTCGACGCTGTTCAGCGCCATGCCCCAGGAACACGAGCGCAGCCTGGGCCTGTGGCACGCTGAATGGGAAACCCTGCCGGAGATCTGCTGCCTGGTGTCCGGTGCCTTGCAGCAGGCGCGGCTGCTGGCCGAAGGGTTGGAAGTGGACGCGGCGCGCATGGCCCGCAACCTGGAACTGACCCAGGGGCTGGTGCTGGCCGAAGCGGTGAGCATCGTCCTGGCCCAGCGTGTGGGACGCGACGCGGCGCACCATCTGCTGGAGCAATGCTGCAAGCGCGCCGTGGCCGAACAACGGCATTTGCGTGATGTGCTGGGGGATGAACCTCAGGTCACTGCGCAGCTATCCGCGACCGAGCTTGATCATCTGCTCGACCCGGCGCACTACCTCGGACAAGCCCAGACCTGGGTCGCCCGGGCCGTGGCCGAACACCTTGCCTTGAACGCCTGAAAGGAGATTGTTGTGGGATTCGTCAAACTCGCCGAGGGCGATCTGAACTATCGTTTTGATGGGCCGCAAGACGCCCCGGTGTTGGTGCTCTCCAATTCCCTGGGCACTGATCTGCACATGTGGGACGAACAGGTCGCGGCCTTCAGCGAACACTTTCGCGTGCTGCGTTTCGACACGCGCGGCCATGGTCAATCGCTGGTCACCGAAGGGCCGTACAGCATCGAACAACTGGGTCGCGATGTGCTGGCGATGCTTGATCAGTTGAACCTCGACAAGGTGCATTTCTGCGGCTTGTCCATGGGCGGGTTGATCGGCCAATGGCTGGGCATCAACGCCGGCGAGCGCCTGTACAAACTGGTGGTGTGCAACACCGCGGCCAAGATCGGCGATCCGTCGGTGTGGAACCCGCGCATCGAAACCGTGCTGCGCGACGGCAAGGATGCGATGGTGGCGTTGCGCGATGCTTCGATCGCCCGCTGGTTTACTGCGGATTTTTCCGAGGCTCATCCTGCGAAGGTGAAGAAGATCACCGACATGCTCGCTGCCACATCGCCCCAAGGCTACGCGGCCAACTGCGCGGCTGTGCGTGATGCCGATTTCCGCGAGCAGTTGTCGTCGATTCGCGTGCCGCTGCTGGTGATCGCCGGCACCGAAGATGCCGTGACACCGCCGTCGGGTGGGCACTTTATCCAGGAGCGGGTCAGTGGCGCGGAGTACGCCGAGTTCTACGCCGCGCACCTGTCCAACGTCCAGGCCGGCGCCGCCTTCAGCGCGCGGGTGCTGGATTTCCTGCTTGATTCTGGCCGTGCCTGAGGAGTTTTTTGTGGACGAGAAACAACGTTACGACGAAGGCATGCAAGTACGCCGCGCGGTGCTGGGCGATGCCCACGTCGATCGCAGCCTCAATGCCCTGACCGAGTTCAACAGCGAATTCCAGGAGATGATCACCCGCCACGCCTGGGGCGACATCTGGACTCGCCCGGGCCTGCCGCGCCATACCCGTAGCCTGATTACCATCGCCATGCTGATCGGTATGAACCGCAACGAAGAACTCAAGCTGCACCTGCGCGCCGCCGCCAACAATGGCGTGAGCCGCAGCGAGATCAAGGAAGTGATCATGCAGAGCGCCATCTACTGCGGCATCCCGGCGGCCAACGCCACGTTCCATCTGGCCGAGTCGGTGTGGGACGAACTGGGCGTCGAATCGCGGGCTTAAGGGGTTACCTCATTCCTGTGGGATCAGCTTGCTCGCGATAGCGGTGGTTCAATTGATGGGGGATGTTGAATGTGATGACGCCATCGCGAGCAAGCTCCTACACTGGATCTTCAGTGAGCGCTGATTTTGTGCTCGGCACCGATTCCCTGTGGAAGCTAGCCTGCTCGCGATGACGGTGGTACAGCCTCCACCCATGTTTGGCTTTTACAGCAGGCTGAGCGGATAACTGATGATCAACCGGTTCTCATCGAACTCATTGGTACTGTAATCCCGGCGTATCGTCGAGTTACGCCACTTCACGTTGAGACTCTTCAACGCGCCGCTCTGCACGGTGTAGGCCAGCTCACTTTCCCGACCCCATTCCTTGCCGTCGTCAACGGTGGCGGTGTGCACGTTGTCACCGCTGATGTAGCGGTTCATCAACGTCAGGCCCGGCACGCCAACGGCAGCGAAGTTGAAGTCGTGGCGCAGTTGCCAGGATTTTTCCTTGGCGTTGTCGTAGCTGGAGTTGTAGCTGTCGTTGGCCAGGGTGCCGCCGCTGGTGCCGTTGACGCGCATCCAGGCATCATCGCCGCCGACTTTCTGCAGGCCGACATAAAAGGTGTTGCCGCCGTACTTGGCCGAGAGCATGGCGAACGCGGTTTTGTTGTCCAGGTCGCCGGCCAGGGCACTGCCGTTTTCCTTGCCGGTGAAGTAGCC